>JBBFMG010000046.1:0-12138 GCA_037478575.1 Burkholderiales bacterium
CCATCAGACGACGGCACCGCAAAAAAAGGGCTGCCGGCCGGCAGCCCTTGCTGTCTGGCGCGCCCGAAGAGATTCGAACTCCTGACCTCCTGGTTCGTAGCCAGGCACTCTATCCAACTGAGCTACGGGCGCGAGAGGCGCGATTATAGAGAAAAACGGCCCTTGAAACAATGACCCGCTGTGCGCAGCCTGACGGGCGCGGCACCTGCGAGACGGCGCCAGCTCGGGAGGACCGCAGCCATGCACTGGTATTGGGGTTTCTTTGTCGAACCCGGGCGGATTCCCAAAGCATCCTCCCGCTGCGCCAGACAACAATGGGACCGCAGGGGTCCCATTCTTATCTGGCGGAGACGGAGGGATTCGAACCCTCGATACAGGTTTTGGCCCGTATACTCCCTTAGCAGGGGAGCGCCTTCGACCTCTCGGCCACGTCTCCAAAAAAGGGCGTTAGGATACCTGAGGCGTCCCGCGGCGGTCAAACCGTCAGGCCGCCTTGTCGAGCTCGAAGGCCTGGTGCAGGGCCCGCACTGCGAGTTCCATGTACTTGTCTTCCACCACCACGGAGATCTTGATTTCCGAGGTGGAGATCATCTGGATGTTGATGTTCTCGTCGGCCAGGGTCTTGAACATCTTGCCAGCGATGCCTGCGTGGTTGCGCATCCCCACCCCCACCAGGGACACCTTGGCGATCCTGTCGTCGCCGATGATTTCCCGGGCGCCGATTTCCGCCTTCACCGTCTGCAGGACATCCATGGCCTTTTTGAATTCGTTGCGGTGCACGGTGAAGGAAAAGTCGGTGGTGCCGTCGTGGCCCACGTTCTGCACGATCATGTCCACGTCGATGTTGGCATCGGCAATGGGGCCCAGGATGTGGGCGGCGATGCCCGGCCGGTCCGGCACGCCCAGCACAGTGAGCTTGGCCTCGTCACGGTTGAAGGCGATACCGGAGATGATGGGTTTTTCCATGGCGTCTTCCTCGAAGGTGATGAGCGTGCCTTCCCCTTCCTCCTCGAAGCTGGAAAGCACGCGCAACTTGACTTTGTACTTGCCGGCGAATTCCACCGAGCGGATCTGCAGCACCTTGGAACCCAGGCTGGCCAGTTCCAGCATTTCCTCGAAGGTGATGGTGCTGAGCTTGCGTGCCTCGGGCACGATGCGGGGGTCGGTGGTATAGACTCCGTCCACGTCCGTGTAGATCTGGCATTCGTCGGCCTTGAGCGCTGCTGCCAGGGCTACGCCGGTGGTGTCCGAGCCGCCGCGTCCGAGGGTGGTGATGTTGCCCTGCTCGTCCACGCCCTGGAAACCTGCCACGACCACGACGTAGCCGTTGTCCAGGTCGGCCCGGATCTTGTCCTCGTCGATGCTGAGGATGCGCGCCTTGGTGAAGGCGTTGTCGGTGAGGATGCGCACCTGGGCGCCGGTGTAGCTGCGGGCCTTCAGGCCCATTTCCATGAGGGCCATGGACAGCAGGGCGATGGTGACCTGCTCGCCGGTGGAGACCAGCACATCCAGCTCCCGCGGATCCGGCTGGGGCTGGATTTCCTTGGCGAGGGCGATGAGGCGGTTGGTTTCGCCGCTCATGGCGGAGACCACTGCCACCACCTGATGGCCCTGGGCGCGGAAGCGCGCGATGCGCTGGGCCACGTTCTTGATGCGTTCGACGCTGCCGACCGAGGTGCCGCCGTATTTTTGTACGATGAGTGCCATGGGCCGTCCCGAAAAAAGGCAAAATTCTACCGGAAAAGGGGCGGGAAACAAAATGCCGCCGACTATGTCGAAGGAATGGCAGCTGTCGCGGAGGGGATGACGAATCCCTAAAGATCCAGGGGGCTCGGCCGCCATCGCGGCAAGGGGCGGACGGCCGCGGCGCGCGTTGGCACCGCCGGGACGTCTTGCTAGAATGCCACTTTTGGAGCGAAACCTGGCATTTTTCTTGCAAGGTTGCTAAAAAAACATAATCAACCGACTTCGACCATAAAGGCGCGTGAGATGAAAATGTTGGACAAGGTGCTCAATCCGCGGGAGATCCGGCGCAAGCTGGGCCTCAACCAGCAGGAATTCTGGACCAAGATCGGGGTGACCCAGAGCGGCGGCTCGCGTTACGAGAGCGGGCGCAAGATGCCCAAGCCGGTACGGGAACTGCTGCGGCTGGTGCATGTGGAGCAGATCGACATCAGCCGCATCAAGAAGGAAGACGTGGAGATTCTCGACTACCTCAAGGAATCCCACCCCGACCTCTACAAGAGCCTGCGCAAGGCGGCCAAGGCCGGCAAGAAGGACAAGGACGGGAGCGCGTCCTGACCAGCCCGGTCACGGGGTGACTTTTACCGGCAGGCCGAGCCGCTGGCGAATTTCCTCGCCCCAGGCCTCCAGCCAGGGAGCGGGCAGGGCGGACAGCCGCGGCGCCTCCGGTTGCAGGGAGGGGCGTGCCAGGCCGTAGAGCAGCACGCCCTGGATTCTCACCCCCTTCTCCAGGGCCTGGGCGAGGAAATCCAGGTAGGCCTGGCGCTCGCCGACGGTGGGCGGTTCGCCATCCAGGGCGAACACGCAGGTCTGGATCCAGGTCGGACACAGGCCGGCCGCCGTGGCGAGATTCCCGAGGGTCCGGGCCGGGGTCTGATCGGTTCCGTTGATGCGCCGCATGCCTTCTCGGGTGGCGGCGTCGAGCTTGAACCAGACCTCGCCGCCCAGTTCCGCCATGCGGGCGAGCCCCGCCTGCACACCCGCCCGGTGCATGAGGCTTCCGTTGGTGATGAGCACCAGCCGGATGGCCCCCACCAGTCCGAAGCCGGCCATCACCCGGCCCACACATTCGATGACTTCCGGGAACGCCGGCGCGCTGGTGGGCTCGCCATTGCCCGAGAGGGCGATGTCATTGAGCCGGCGCGCTCCTTCCGGCACCCTCTCTTCCATGAACCGGCCGTGCAGGATGTCCTGAAGCAGGCTGCGCAATTCCGTTTCCAGCAGGGCGAGATCGGTGGGCGGTGCCGTGCCGCGGGTGAGGTTGGGAACCTGACAGTAAATGCAGCGCCAGTTGCAGGCATTGTTGGGGTTGAGATTGATGCCCACCGAGACGCCACCCGCGCGGCGTGACACCACGGGATAGACATAGGTCATGCCGGCGGCGTCGCGCCGGTGGTCGGTCGTGGACAGGGGGGTGGCAGGCTGCGTCATGGGCTCATTGTACCGGCTGCGGGCGCTGTGCCCGGGAAAGGTCGGCGGCGGTGGCCCGGGGCCGCACCGCGCCGAGCCCGGTGCCGGGCGCGCAAGGCGAGGAAAAATCTGGGATAATCGCGCCCTTCCTTGCTGGACCCGCCATGCTCATCACCCGCAGAATCGAGTTCGATGCCGGTCACCGGATTCCCCATCACAAGAGCCAGTGCCGGCATCTGCACGGCCACCGCTATGCCCTGGAAATCACCCTTTCCGGGGACATCATCACCACCGAAGGCGTGTCCGAACAGGGCATGGTGATGGACTACGGTGACGTCAAGCGTATCGCCATGGAGCGCCTGGTCCATGCCTGGGACCATGCCTTCCTGGTCTGGCGCGGCGACACCGTGGTGCGCCAGTTCCTGGAAAGCCTGCCGGGTCACAAGACCGTGGTGCTGGACAGCGTGCCCACGGCAGAAAACCTGGCGGCGGAGGCCTTCCGCATCCTGGACGAGGCCTATGTGGACGTGTTCGGCAATCACCTGCGGCTGGAGCGGGTCCGCATTTACGAAACCCCCAACAACTGGGCCGACGCAGTGCGCGGCCAGATTTGAAAAAAGGACAGCACCATGAATCTGGACAAGGTCACCTCCGGCCGGGATGTGCCCAACGACGTCAACGTCATCATCGAGATTCCCCAGCACGGGGAGCCGATCAAGTATGAGGTGGACAAGGAAACCGGCGCCATGTTCGTGGACCGTTTCATGTCCACTGCCATGCACTATCCCTGCAACTACGGCTATATCCCCCACACCCTGTCCGAGGACGGCGATCCCGTGGACGTGCTGGTGGTCACCCCGGTGCCCCTCATTACCGGGGTCGTGGTGCGCTGCCGCCCCGTGGGCATGCTGAAGATGGTCGACGAGTCCGGGATCGATGCCAAGGTCATCGCCGTGCCCGTGGACAAGCTGTGCGGGCTGTATCGCCAAATCGAGAAACCCGAGGATTTCCCGCCCCTGCTGCTGGCGCAGATCAGTCACTTCTTCGAGCACTACAAGGACCTGGAGCCCAACAAGTGGGTCAAGGTGGAAGGCTGGGTGGGACCGGAGGCGGCCAAGGCCGAAATCGTCGCAGGGGTTGAGCGCTACCAGCAGGCTTCCCCCAAGCCCAACTTCTGAGGCAGGCGCGCGCAATCCGCCGTCGCGGCCGGGCCACCGGCTTGCATCAAACCGGCAGTGGGAAAGCCGGCCTCCACGCCGTTCCGAAATGGCGTTTCCTGCAGGGGCTCAAGAGTGCGCCCCCGGGTGCGCCTGCGCGGGCCGGCTTACTGTCCAAAGAATTCCCGCACCTTGTCCATCCAGCGCTTGGCGCGCGGGTTGTTTTCCTCGCCGCGGCTGATGGCTTCCAGCTCGCGTAGCAGCTCCTTCTGGCGCGCATTCAGATTGACCGGGGTTTCCACCACCACGTGGCAGTAGAGATCGCCCGGGGCGTGGCTGCGCACGCCCTTGATGCCCTTGCCGCTCAGGCGGAACACGCGCCCGCTCTGGGTGCCCTCGGGGATCTTGATGCGGGCGTGGCCGTCCAGGGTGGGAATCTCCAGTTCCCCGCCCAGGGCGGCGGTGGTGAAACTGATGGGCATCTCGCAGTGCAGGTCGTTGCCGTCGCGCTTGAAGACCGGGTGCTCCTTGAGATGCACCACCACGTACAGGTCGCCCGGCGGACCGCCGTTGATGCCGGCTTCCCCCTCCCCGGCGAGGCGGATGCGGTCGCCCTCGTCCACGCCGGCGGGAATTTTCACCGCCAACGTCTTGTGTTTCTTGACCCGTCCCGCGCCGTGACACTCGCGGCAGGGTTCGGCAATGGTCTTGCCGCTGCCGTGGCAGCTGGGACAGGTCTGCTGGATGGAGAAGAAGCCCTGCTGCATGCGCACCTGACCGTGGCCGCCGCACATGGAGCAGGTCACGGGTTGGGTGCCGGGCTTGGCCCCGCTGCCGCCGCAGGTGGGGCAGGTTTCCATGGTGGGGACGCGGATGCGGGTTTCCGTGCCGCGCGCGGCCTCCTCCAGGGTGATCTCCAGGTTGTAGCGCAGGTCGGCTCCGCGATAGACATTGCTGCGCCGCCCACCGCCGAACAGATCGCCGAAGATGTCCGCGAAGGCATCGGCGAAACCCCCGAAGCCGTGCTGAAAGCCGCCGCCCAGGTTGGGATCCACACCGGCATGACCGTAGTGGTCGTAGGCCGCGCGCTTGTTGGGGTCGCTGAGGGTCTCGTAGGCCTCCTTGACTTCCTTGAACTTTTCTTCTGCCTCCTTGTTGCCCGGATTGCGGTCCGGGTGATATTTCATGGCCAGTTTGCGGTAGGCCTTCTTGATTTCGTCTTCGGAGGCGTCGCGGCCGACGCCGAGCACTTCGTAGTAGTCGCGTTTTGACATGGATCAGTGAAGGGCAAGGGGTTGGCAGTGGGCAGTGAACGCAAAAAAGCGGTGGCGGGTGGTCCCGCTCACCGCTGCCTGCTTCCGGCTCACTTGTCCTTGACTTCCTCGAACTCGGCGTCCACCACGTCCTCGTCCGCCTTGGCACCACCGCCGGCCTTGCCGGAAGCCTGCCCACCGCCAGCGGCCTGCTGCTGACCATACATGTGCTCGGCCAGCTTGTGAGAGGCCTGGGCCAGGGCGTTCATCCGGGCCTGGATGGCGTCCTTGTCGTTGCCCTTGATGGCCTCCTCGGCGTCCTTGATCGCGGCTTCGATCCTGGCCTTTTCGTCGGCACCGATCTTGTCGCCGTGTTCAGCGAGGGTCTTCTTCACCGAGTGGATGAGCTGGTCGCACTGGTTGCGCGCTTCCACCAGCTCGCGCTGCTTGTGATCCTCGGCGGCGTGCGCCTCGGCATCTTTCAGCATGCGCTGGATTTCCTCTTCGGTCAGACCGGAGTTGGCCTTGATGGTGATCTTGTTTTCCTTGCCGGTCGCCTTGTCGCGGGCGGACACGTGCAGAATGCCATTGGCGTCGATGTCGAAGGTCACCTCGATCTGCGGCACGCCGCGGGGTGCAGGCGGAATGCCCTCCAGGTTGAACTGGCCGAGGCTCTTGTTGCCCGAGGCCATTTCCCGCTCACCCTGCAGCACGTGGATGGTCACCGCGGTCTGGTTGTCATCCGCCGTGGAGAACACCTGGGTCGCCTTGGTGGGGATGGTGGTGTTCTTGGGAATGAGCACGGTCATCACGCCGCCCAGCGTTTCGATGCCCAGGGACAGGGGCGTGACGTCGAGCAGCAGCACGTCCTTCACCTCGCCCTGCAGCACGCCGGCCTGGATCGCGGCGCCGATGGCCACCGCCTCGTCCGGGTTCACGTCACGCCGCGGCTCCTTGCCGAAGAACTCCTTCACCTTTTCCTGCACCTTGGGCATGCGCGTCTGGCCGCCCACCAGGATCACGTCGTCGATGTCGGAGATCTTGATGCCCGCATCCTTGATGGCGATCTTGCACGGCTCGATGGTGCGCTCGATGAGATCTTCCACCAGGCTTTCGAACTTGGCCCGGGTGATCTTCACGTTGAGGTGCTTGGGACCGCTCGCGTCCGCCGTGATGTAGGGCAGGTTCACCTCGGTCTGCTGGGCGGAGGACAGCTCGATCTTGGCCTTTTCCGCCGCTTCCTTCAGGCGCTGCAGGGCAAGCATGTCCTTGCGCAGGTCGATGCCCTGTTCCTTCTTGAACTCGTCGGCCAGGTAGTCGATCAGGCGCTGGTCGAAGTCCTCGCCGCCTAGGAAGGTGTCGCCATTGGTGGACAGCACCTCGAACTGGTGCTCGCCTTCCACTTCCGCGATTTCGATGATGGAAATGTCGAAGGTGCCGCCGCCCAGGTCATACACCGCGATCTTGCGGTCGCCTTCCTTCTTGTCCAGACCGAAGGCCAGCGCCGCCGCGGTGGGCTCGTTGATGATGCGCTTCACCTCCAGGCCGGCAATGCGCCCGGCGTCCTTGGTGGCCTGACGCTGGGAGTCGTTGAAGTAGGCCGGCACGGTGATCACCGCCTCCGTCACCGGCTCGCCCAGATAGGCTTCGGCGTCGCGCTTGAGCTTGCGCAGCACCTGGGCCGACACTTCCGGCGGTGCCATCTTCTTGCCCCGCACTTCCACCCACGCGTCGCCGTTGTCGGCCTTCACGATCTTGTAGGGTACCAGGCTGATGTGCTTCTGCACCGAGGCCTCGTCATAGCGGCGGCCGATCAGGCGCTTGACGGCGAACAGGGTGTTCTGCGGGTTGGTGACCGCCTGACGCTTGGCCGGCGCACCCACCAGGATCTCGCCGTCTTCCGTGTAGGCGACGATGGAGGGTGTGGTGCGTGCACCCTCGGAATTCTCGATGACCTTGGGCTTGCCCCCCTCCATGATGGCCATGCAGGAGTTGGTGGTACCGAGGTCAATGCCGATGATCTTTCCCATGATGTTTTCCTTTTGCAGTGGTCTCGAAATACGGTTACCGGCTAAATGGGGGCTTGGGGCGCGCTTTCAACCCGAAATCCCCCCGTTTCAGTCCTGTTTGGCCTTGGCCACGGTCACCAGGGCCGGGCGCAGCAGGCGCTCGTGGAGCTGGTAGCCCTTCTGCATCACGGTGGTGACGGTGTTGGGCTCCTGTTCCGACTCCACCATGGCCATGGCCTGATGCAGATTGGGGTCGAACTTCGCGCCGGCCGGATTGACTTCCTGGATGTGGAATTTTTCGAACACCCGGTTGAGCTGTTTCAGCGTGAGCTCCACGCCTTCCCGCAGGCTCTCCACGGAGGCGTTCTCCACCGCAAGGGCCATCTCCAGGGCGTCCTTGACCGGCAAAAGCTCCCGGGCGAAGGATTCGATGGAGAACTTGCGTGCCTTTTCCACTTCCTCCGCGCTGCGCCGGCGCACGTTCTCCGTTTCCGCCTTGGCGTACATCCAGGCGTCGTAGTGTTCCTGGGCTTTGCGCTCGGCCTCCCGCAGCATTTCCTCGAGGCTGGGCATCACCTCCGGTGCGGGATGGGCGGCGGGTTCGGTCTGGGGCGCTTCGACTTGGTCTTGATTCTGGGTCGGGGTGGTTTCCTGATCGGACATGGGTTCCTCCAAAGGTTCCGATCGCGTATGGGGGCGGCCGGCCCCATTTCAAGAGGGGGCGTCGCGGCTCTTGCGCCGGGCTGCGCCGGCCCCCAGGAGGGGCCGGGGAGGGGTTAGATCTTGATGTCGACCTGCTGCACCGTGCCGGCACCCCCGGCCTCGGTGAGGTAGAAACTGCTGGTGCGCAGCCAGCCGGCGGCGGTCTCGAAGGGGGTGGCGACCCGCCCCAGATGGATGGCACCGACCCCGGCCTGGGCCAGGGGCAGCACCCAGTCGCCCTGGGCAGTCCGGTTGAACAGCAGCAGGCGGTGGAAGACCGGGTCGGCCTCGTCGATGAAGCCGTTGCCGTCCGCGTCGAAGCCCGCCAGTTCGGCAAAGCCGTCGCCGGTGGTGGGGCCGAACAGCTCGCGCCCGTCCGTGACCCGGCCGTCGCCATTGCGGTCCAGAGCCAGGAAGGCGCTGCCGGCAGTGAGGAAAGGCATGGCCTCGGTCTGCCCGTCTCCATCGAGGTCGAAGGCGAACCGTCCCTCCGTGAGCTGGGCGCTGGTTCCCGCAAAATTGAGGACCAGGGGGTCCTTGGCGGCGACCTCCTCGCCCACGCCGACGCGCAGGGACAGGCGCTCGGCTTCCTCCCGCGCCAGGGAAAAAGCCACCTGAACCGCGATCTCGCGCCCGTCACGGGTGCGCACCAGAGCCCGGGCCTGGAACGTCACCTGTTCCTTGAGTTGCCGCTCGGCATCCAGCTCATAGCGCAGGCTGAAAGAGGGGCCGGCCGCTGCGGCCCCCGCAGGTGTCGCCTCCGAGCGGGGTGGCGTGTCTTGGGAAACGGGGCGCAGGCGGCACACGCAGCGGCCCGTCAGGCGCTCCAGCAGGGCGATGAGCAGGGCCACGCGCGGGTCCCGGGCGGCTTCGTCACCGGCCTTGCGGATCTGCTCGGCCGCTGCCGCCGCCCGGCCGCCGTCGGACAGATCCACACGGTCCGGCGTCCCGGCGGCACGCCCCGGCACGGCTTGCACGCTCAGCCGTTCCCGCATGTTGAAACGCTCGGTCCGTTCATGGTGGGCCGCGAGATCGACCCAGGCCTGCTCCACGCGCATCGCAGCTCTCCGTTCACGGGGGGACGGAGGGAATTAACGGTAGAACGGCGCGGCCCTTGAGGCAGGGCGGCCCTACTGGGCCGCACCCAGGGCCAGGGCACGGGTACGGGAGGCCTCGGCCTGGCGGGCCGCCCGGTCTGGCGCCTCGTCGAGCCAGCCCGCGAGATGGCCCAGGGTCAGGTCGGCAAGCGCGCGGATGAAGTCCGGCCGGTCGTTGGGGCAGGGGATGTAGTGGAACTCACGACCGCCGGCGGCAAGGAAGGCGGTCTTGGCCTCGACGGCGATTTCCTCCAGGGTTTCCAGGCAGTCGGCGACGAAGCCGGGGCAGATGACGTCCACCCGGCCGACGCCCTGGCGGGCCAGGGCCTCCAGGGTGGGCTGGGTATAGGGCGTGAGCCACTCGGCGCGGCCGAAGCGGGACTGGAAGGTCACCTGCCAGGCATCGGGGGCAAGTCCCAGGTTTTCCGCGAGCAGGCGCGCGGTCTTCTGGCATTCGCAGTGGTAGGGGTCGCCCTTTTCCAGGGTAGAGCGGGGCACGCCGTGGAAGCTCATGATGAGCCGGTCCGGCCGGCCATGGGTGGCCCAGTGGGCACGCACCGATTCCGCCAGGGTGGCGATGTAGCCCGGATGGTCGTGGAAATGCTTGATGAGGCGCAGCTCGGGCGGGTTGCGCAGGCGCTTGACGGTCGCGGCCACCGCATCGAACACGCTGCCGGTGGAACTGGCGGCGTACTGGGGGTAGAGGGGCAGCACCAGCAGCCGGTCGCAGCCGGCCGCCTTGAGCCGGAGGATACCCTGTTCCACCGACGGTTCGCCGTAGCGCATGGCGTAATCCACCAACAGGGGCGTGCGGGTGCGCTCGCCCAGATACCCCTTGAGGAGCGTGGCCTGCCGCTTGGTGTGGACGAGCAGGGGTGAACCCTCCGGCGTCCAGATGCTGGCGTATTTCTGCGCGGACTTGCGCGGGCGGGTGTTGAGAATGATGAGGTGCAAAATGGGCCACCAGACGGCCCGGGGAATCTCGATCACCCGTGGATCGGACAGGAACTGGCGCAGATACGGCCGCAGGGCCGCCGCGGTGGGGGCGGCGGGGGTGCCCAGGTTGACCAGGAGCACGCCGACGCGGGAAACCGTGCCGTGGCGGTAGGGAGGCTCGGGCAGATAGTGCATCAGTGATAGGAAAGGGCGCTGGACAGGAGTTTGGCCGTGATGTCCACGATGGGGATGACGCGGTCGTAGGCCATGCGCGTCGGGCCGATCACCCCCACCGTGCCCACCACCTGCCCGTTCACCTCGTAGGGCGCGGTGACCAGGCTGCATTCGTCCAGGGGCATGACGCCGGACTCGCCACCGATGAAGATCTGCACGCCCTGACTCTGCTGGCCCAGGGCGAGCAGCTGCATGAGCTCGGTTTTCTGCTCAAAGATGGAGAACAGCCGCTTGAGCCGGTCCAGGTTGGCCGACAGATCCTGGACCTCCAGGAGCTTACCCTCACCGGACAGCACGCACTGGCCTTCCGCTTCCGACAGGGCCGCGCTGCCGGCTTCCAGCGCCGCGGTCATCAGGGCGGTCACGTCCTGGCGCAGGGCCTTGAGTTCGTCCTGGATGGTCTGCTTCACCTCGTCCAGGGTGCGGCCGGCATAGTTCTGGTTGAAGAAATTGGCGGCTTCCGTGAGCTCCGCCGCGGTGTAAGCCTTGGCGGGAATCAGGATACGGTTTTGCACGTTGCCGTCGGTGGCGACCAGGATCATCAGGATGCGCCGCTCCGACAGGCTCAGGAATTCGATATGGCGTACCGCGGTGCTGCGCTTGGGCGCCATCACCACACCGGCGAAATGGGTGAGGTCCGACAGCAGGCGCGAGGCGGAAGCAATGAGGCGCTGGGGATCCGAGGTATCCAGCTTGCTCTCCAGCGCCTGCACCGCCTGGCTCGGCAGGGGCTGCACCGTGAGCAGGCTGTCCACGAACAGGCGGTAGCCCCGCGGCGTGGGGATGCGTCCCGCCGAGGTGTGGGGGCTGGTGACGAAGCCCAGTTCCTCCAGGTCGGCCATCACGTTGCGGATGGTCGCGGGCGACACATCCAGCCCGGAATAGCGGGATAGGGTGCGCGAGCCCACCGGCTGGCCTTCCGCAATGTAGCGTTCCACCAGGGTCTTGAGCAGGACGAGGGAGCGCTTGTCGAGCATGGTCACGATTCTACCGATTCCTGACCCGTTATGAAGTTCCATGGACGCCGCCCGCCGCCGCCCGGACAAAGCGGGGGGTGACCGCTATAATTTCGGCATCATGCGCTTCCCTTTCAAGACCGCGGCCCTGGTGGGCAAGTACAACAGCAGGGAAATCGGCAGCGCCCTGCTGCGCCTGGCGGACCACCTGTCCCAGCGGGGGCTGCGGGTCATCATCGCCACCCAAACCGCGGAACGGGTGGGCATTGCCGGTTTCGAGACCGCAACCCTGTCCGAGATCGGCCATGTCGCCGACCTGGTGGTGGTGTTCGGCGGCGACGGCACCATGCTTTCCATCGCGCGCATCCTCGCGCCCCATGATGTCTCGGTGGTGGGCGTAAACCAGGGGCGGCTGGGGTTTCTCACCGACGTCTCCCTGGACACCATGATCCAGACCCTGGATGAGATGCTGGCGGGGGAGTTCGTGGTGGAGGACCGGTTCCTGCTCGATGCAGTGATCAGGCGCAACGGAGAGATCCTCCACGAGGCGCGTGCCTTCAACGACGTGGTGGTGTCCAAGGGGGCGGCGGGGCGGCTCATCGAGCTGGAGGTGTTCATCGATGGCCAGTTCGTGTACAGCC
>JBBFMG010000047.1:0-12133 GCA_037478575.1 Burkholderiales bacterium
CACCGCCTTGCCGCCACGGGAGGGTGCCGGCCGGGGCCGGGCGGCCATGGCGCGGGTGAGCTTCTCGATCAGGCGGGTGAGCCGCTTCTCGTCCTGTTGCAGGCGCTCCACCTGGCGCCGGCGTGCGCTGATTGCCTGGTCGAGGCGCGCCAGGGCGGCGCGGCGCCGGGCTGCCTCCCGTTCCAGCTCCAGGCGCTGGGCCCGCTGTTCCGCCTCCAGGCGGGCGAGGGTCTGGCTCTTGTCGCGGGTCTCGCGTTCCAGGGCCTCGGCTGCGGCGAGGTCGGCCCGCAGCGCGGCGATGCGCTCGCTGCGGGCGCGGGCGATGTGGTCCAGGTATTCCAGGTCGCGGGCAATCTGATTGGGATCCTGCTGGTTGAACAGCAGGCGCAGGCCGTCCTGGCCGCCGCTTGTGTACTGTTCCACCAGGAGCCGGGCGAGCTGGTCACGTTGGGCTTCGATCCGTGCCGCAAGCTCCGCCGCCTGGCGCCGGGTGGCGGCAAGCTCGCGGTTGGCCTGGGCCAGCTCCTCGCCGAGGGCGTGCAGGCGACGGTTCAGCTCGCTGATGGCCCGCTCGGACTGGCGCAGTTCGTCCAGCACATCGGCCTTGCTGCCCTCGGCGTTTTCGATTTCCCGCTTGAGCTGGTCGATGCGGCTTTTCAGGGCCTTGAGCTCGCGCGTCTTGTCGGCGGGCGATTCCGCCCCGTGGGCCGAACCCAGCAGGGCGGCGAGCAGCACAAAGGAGGCGCCCAGACGCGCCACCCGCCTCATGCGTCCAGGAACTCGATCAGGGGATGCCCCGTCATCTCGGAGGGCTGGGGCAGGCCCATCATCCTGAGCAGGGTGGGCGCCACGTCCTCCAGGGCGCCGGTGTCGGCGAGGCGGGCGCGGCGGTGGCCAATGTAGATCAAGGGCACCAGGCTCATGGTGTGGGCGGTATGGGCCTGGCGCGTGGTTTCGTCCAGCATGCGCTCGGCATTGCCATGGTCGGCGGTGATGAGCACCTCGCCACCCCGCGCGAGCTGGGCTTCCACCACCCTGCCCAGGCAGGTGTCGATGGTCTCGATGGCCTTGATGGCGGCCCCCAGGTTCCCGGTGTGGCCCACCATGTCCGCGTTGGCGTAGTTGCAGATGATGGCATCGTACTTGCCACTCTGGATGGCGGCGACCAGCCGGTCGGTGACTTCCGGCGCGCTCATCTCCGGCTTCAGGTCGTAGGTGGGCACGTCCGGCGAGGGCACCAGGATGCGGTCCTCGCCGGGATAGACCTTCTCTTCGCCGCCATTGAAGAAGAAGGTGACGTGGGCATACTTCTCGGTCTCGGCGATGCGCAGCTGCTTGAGCCCCAGGCTGGCAATGTACTCGCCGAAGCCGTTGCGCAGCTGTTCCGGCGGGAAGGCCACCGGCACGTCGAAATCGTCGCTGTAGCCGGTGAGGGTCACGATGGCGGCCAGACGCGGCCGGTATTCCCGCTCGAAGCCATCGAAGCCGTCCTCCACGAAGGTGCGGGTGAGCTGGCGCGCGCGGTCGGAGCGGAAGTTCATGAACACCACCACGTCGCCGTCCTCCATGCGCACCGGCTGGCTGCCTTCCGGGACGATGGCGGTGGCCTTCACGAATTCGTCGGTTTCGCCGCGGTCGTAGGCCATCTGCAGCCCTTCCAGGGCGCTGTGGGCCACGTATTCCGCCTTGCCCTGGGTGAGCAGGTCGTAGGCGGCCTTGATGCGCTGCCAGCGCCGGTCGCGGTCCATGGGATAGTAGCGGCCGATGAGAGAGGCGATGCGGCCGGTCCCGAGCTCGCGGATCTTCTGCTCCAGCTTCATGACCGAGGGGCCGGCACTCTTGGGCGGGGTGTCGCGGCCATCGGTGAACACGTGCAGGAAGACCTTGGACAGCCCGCGCCGGGCAGCCAGTTCCAGCATGGCATGGATGTGCCGCTCGTGGCTGTGCACCCCGCCTTCCGAGAGCAGTCCCAGGATGTGCAGGGCACGGTCGCCGCGCTTGGCGGTCTCCACGGCGTTGACCAGGGCGGGATTGTCGAAGAAGTGGCCGGAATCGATGGCGCGGTTGATGCGGGTGAATTCCTGGTACACCACCCGCCCGGCGCCCAGGTTCAGATGGCCCACCTCGGAGTTGCCCATCTGGCCTGCGGGCAGACCCACCTCGGCTTCCGAGGCGTGGATCAGGGTGTGGGGGTGATGAATCCAGAAACGCTCCCAGTTGGGCTTTTTGGCCTGGAAAATGGCATTGTCGGCACCATTGGCGCGGCAGCCGAAACCATCGAGGATGACGAGGAGGACGGGGGTGACTTTCATGCGCAGAAGATGGGATTTTTCTGGATTGTCTGCCGAAAAGGTTGCATTATTTTAGTATATTTTGATAATGAGCGCACTGGCATGGTTCCCTGGGTTTCGGCGCGGGCGCCTGCGCCCGCTGCCATTTTCGACGTGGAGTGAGACGGCATGACGGCATCACCGCCCTTCAACCTGGAGCATGTGGAACTGATCGACAAGGACGAGCACATCGAGCAGGCCTCCCGCGCCATGAAGGCCATGTCCCACCCGCTGCGCCTGAAGATCCTGTGCGTGCTGGGGGACCGGGAAATCTCGGTGCAGGAGATCGTGGATGCGGTGGGCACGTCCCAGAGCAACATTTCCCAGCACCTGGCCATCCTGCGCGACAAGGGTGTGCTGCGCACGCGCAAGGACGCCAACCGGGTGTATTACCGGGTGGGAGACACGCGCACGCTCAAGCTCATCAGCATGATGCGCGACGTCTTTTGCGGTTTCGCGAAATGAAGCGATGCGGGCCCGGCAACGGGCCCGTGCCGCTTGAACCGGGATCGTCCGTGGGGCCTGCGCATGCCTGTGGTTCGCATCGAGTCACCACGGATGCAGGCGGCCAGGGAGGCCTTGCGGCTGCGCGTGAGGCCGGCGTTTCGATGGGCGATCCGGCTTGAAGCCCACCCCTTTGACCAAATATTAGCACCTGCTAATATTTAAGCTTTTGGAGTGCCCATGCCCATGCGCCTCTCGACAGCCCTGTTTTTCCTGCTGTGCCTGCCCCTCGCCGCGCATGCCGCGCTGCCCTTCCCGGTGGGAAAGGTGGAGTTCCGTGAGGTGGACGAAACCTATGTCGCCGAGGGCATCGTGGAGGCGGTCAAGCAGTCCACCGTGGCCGCGCAGATCACCGGGCGCATCGTCGAGCTCAATTTCGACGTGGGCGACTACGTCAAGCAGGGCCAGGTGATCGCCCGCATCGATGAGAGCGTGGTGGGCGCGCAGGCGGCGGGCAGCGAGGCGCAGGTGGCGCAGGCGCGCGCCCTAATGGAGAACGCCCGGGCCAATTACGAGCGGGCGCGCCAGCTGTTCGAGCAGAAATTCATCAGCCAGGCGGCGCTGGACAAGGCCCTGGCGGACTACCGCGCGGCCCAGGCCCAGGCTTCGGCGGCCCTGGCCGGCGCGGGCGCGGCGGGGGCCACCCGGCGCTTCGCCACCCTGGTGGCCCCCTACAGCGGCGTCGTGTCGGCCCGTCACGTGGAGCTGGGCGAGATGGCGCTGCCGGGCAAGCCCATCATGACCGGTTTCGATCCCAAGGATCTGCGGGTGGAAGTCTCGGTGCCGGAATACAAGGTGCCGGCAGTGCGCGCGCTGTCACGCGCCACGGTGGAAATCCCGGCCATCCGCAAGTGGGTGAAGGCCACCCAAATCACCATCCTGCCGGCGGCCGACGTGCGCACCCACACCACGCGTGTGCGTCTCAACCTGCCGCCCGATTCCCGCGAGATCTATCCCGGCATGTTCGCGCGCGCCCATTTCGCGGTGGGCCGCGCCCGCAAGCTGCTGGTGCCGGCCCAGGCCGTGCTGCGCCGAAGCGAGCTGACCGCGGTCTATGTGGTGGACGACCGGGAGCGCCTCACCCTGCGCCAGATCCGCGTGGGCGAGCCGGCGGGCGAGGGCGAGGTGGAGGTGCTGGCCGGTCTCATGCCCGGCGAGAAGGTGGCGCTGGACCCGGTGCAGGCGGGCATTTATCTGAAATCCGCGGGCCGCAAGCCGTGACCGGCCCGCGTCGTTTCTCCCAGCCTCTCGCCAACCGCTGACGGCTTCGACCATGGGCATCTCCGGACGCATCGCCAAAACTTTCCTCACCTCCCAGCTGACGCCCCTCATCGCCCTGATGGCGGCGCTTTTGGGCCTGTTCGCCATCCTGGTCACGCCCCGCGAGGAGGAGCCCCAGATCAACGTGACCATGGCCAACGTGTTCATTCCCTTCCCGGGCGCGTCGGCCCGGGACGTGGAAAGCCTGGTGGCCACGCCGGCGGAACAGGTGCTGTCCCAGATTTCCGGCATCGACCACGTCTATTCCGTATCGCGGCCGGGCATGGCCATCCTCACCGTGCAGTACAAGGTGGGCGAGGACCGCATCGCCGCCCTGGTGCGTCTGTACGACACGATCCAGGCCAACCGCGACTGGGTCTCTCCCAATCTGGGCGTGGGTGAACCCATCATCAAGCCGGTGGGCATCGACGATGTGCCCATCGTCAGCCTCACCCTGTGGACCGACGATCCCCAGCGTGCGGCCTTCGACCTGGCCAAGGTGGCCCACGCCACGGAAATCGAGCTCAAGCGCATTCCGGGCACGCGCGAGGTGAAGACCATCGGCGGTCCCGGGCACACCGTGCGCGTGATCATGGATGCGGAGCGCATGAACGCCCACCAGGTGTCCGCCCAGGACATCCGCGATGCGCTCAAGCTGAGCAATGCCTCCCAGCCCTCCGGCACGCTGATTTCCAACAACCAGGAGGTGCTGGTGCAGACCGGTACCTTCCTGTCCAGCGCGCGGGACGTGAAGAGCCTGGTGGTGGGCGTGCACGAAGGCAAGCCGGTGTTCCTGGAGGACGTGGCCACCGTGGTGGACGGACCGGATCTGCCCAGCCGCTACGTGTGGCTGGGCACCGGCCCCGCGGCGGCGGACAAGGGCATCCGGGTCGCGGGCGAGTATCCGGCGGTGACCATCGCGGTGTCCAAGAAACCGGGCGAGAACGCGGTGGACATCGCCGACAAGGTGATCGCCCGTATGGAAAGTCTCAAGGGCACCGTGATCCCGGACGGCGTGCAGGTGACGGTGACCCGCAACTACGGCGTCACCGCCAACGACAAGTCCAAACAGCTCATCGGCAAGCTGCTGTTCGCCACGGCCTTCGTGGTCGCCCTGGTGTTCTTCGCACTGGGGCGGCGCGAGGCCTTGATCGTGGGTGTGGCCGTGCTGCTCACCCTGGCGACCACGCTGTTTGCCTCCTGGGCCTGGGGCTTCACCCTGAACCGGGTGTCCCTGTTCGCGCTCATCTTCTCCATCGGCATCCTGGTGGACGATGCCATCGTGGTGGTGGAAAACATCCACCGCCGGCGCCTGTTGGAGCCGGACAAGAGCTGGCTGGAGGTGATTCCGGAGGCGGTGGACGAGGTGGGCGGGCCCACCATCCTGGCCACGCTGACCGTGATCGCCGCCCTGCTGCCCATGGCCTTCGTCACCGGCCTCATGGGCCCCTACATGAGTCCCATCCCCATCAACGCCAGCATCGGCATGCTGATCTCCCTGGCGGTGGCGTTCGTGATCACGCCCTGGCTCACGCTCAAGGTGCTGGGGGGACACCAACCCGCCCACCATGGACCGAGCCCCCTGGAAACCCGCTTCTCCCAGTGGTTCGAGCAGAGACTCACGCCCTTCCTGAACGGCGCGGCGGGCGCGCCGCGGCGGCGCCGCCTGTTCATCGGCGTGGTGGTGGCAATCGTGCTTTCGGTGTCGCTGGCGGTGTTCAAGATCGTCATCCTCAAGATGCTGCCTTTCGACAACAAGTCGGAATTCCAGGTGGTGGTGGACATGCCGGTGGGCACGCCCGTGGAGCAGACGGCGCGCGTGCTGCACGAGCTGGGCGCCTATCTTGCCACCGTGCCGGAGGTGACCGATTACCAGGCCTACGCCGGCACGGCGTCGCCCATCAACTTCAATGGTCTGGTGCGCCAGTACTATCTGCGCGCCGGTCCCGAGGTGGGGGACATCCAGGTCAACCTGCAGGACAAGCACAAGCGCAGCCGCAAGTCCCACGAGATTGCCACCAGCGTGCATGCGGAGATCCAGAAGATCGCCGCCCGGCATGGCGCCAACGTGAAGATCGTGGAAGTGCCGCCGGGCCCGCCGGTGCTCTCGCCCATCGTGGCGGAAGTCTATGGCCCGGACTACAAC
Organism: Burkholderiales bacterium; assembly: GCA_037478575.1. GTDB lineage: Bacteria > Pseudomonadota > Gammaproteobacteria > Burkholderiales > Thiobacteraceae > Thiobacter. The sequence goes on from JBBFMG010000047.1 coordinate 6,241, forward strand.
GGGCAGATGGCGGTGGCCAAGCGCGTGCGCGCCGCCTTCGAGAAAACGCCGGATATCACCAGCATCGACGACAGCGTGGACGAGGATGCGCCCAAGCTGGTGCTGCGCGTGCTGCAGAGCAAGGCCGCGCTCAAGGGGGTGGCCCAGGAAGACGTGGTCACGGTGATGAAGATGGGACTGGCGGGCGAGGATGTGACGCCCATCCACACCGGCGATTCCAAGTTCGAGATCCCGGTGCGGGTGACCCTGGCCCCCGAACGCCAGCACAGCCTGGACGAGCTCTTCAAACTGAGCGTGCGCGCCCGCGATGGCACGCTGGTGCCCCTGTCGGAACTGGTGGAGGTCGTGCCCACCGAGCGGGAGAAGGTGATCTACCACAAGGATCTGCTGCCCGTGGTGTACGTGGTGGGCGACATGATCGGCGGCACGGACAGCCCCCTCTACGGCCTGTTTGCCATCAAGTCGGCGCTGACCGGGCTCAAGCTGCCGGAGGGGGGCGAGCTCGCGCATTATTTCATCCGGCAGCCGCCTGACCCCTATGCCGGGTTCGCCGTGAAATGGGATGGCGAGTGGCAGGTGACCTATGAGACCTTCCGCGACATGGGCATCGCCTATGCGGTGGGGCTGGTGCTGATCTATCTGCTGGTGGTGGCCCAGTTTGGCTCCTACCTGGTGCCCCTCATCATCATGGCGCCCATTCCCCTCACCATCATCGGCGTCATGCCCGGGCATGCCTTGCTGGGGGCCCAGTTCACCGCCACGTCCATGATCGGCATGATCGCGCTTGCCGGCATCATCGTGCGCAACTCCATCCTGCTGGTGGACTTCGTCAACATGCACGTGGCCCAGGGCATGGATCTGCAGAAGGCGGTGATCCTGTCGGGCACGACGCGGGCCAAGCCCATCATCCTCACCGGGCTCGCCGCCATGCTGGGCGCCTTCTTCATCCTGGACGACCCCATCTTCAACGGCCTGGCCATCGCCCTCATCTTCGGGGTGTTCGTGTCCACGCTGCTGACGCTGGTGGTCATCCCGGTGCTCTATTACGTGATGCTGTATCGGAAATCCCCCATCAACCAAGGAGAAGTGAAATGACGGTCAATCGCTGGGTTCGTGTCATTGCCGGTTTCTTCATCATGCTGTCTCTGGCCCTTGCCCACTTCAGCGGGCAGGTGGACATGACGAAGCTGAGCTGGCTGTGGTTCACCGCCTTCGTGGGGCTGAACCTGTTCCAGAGCGGTTTCACCAAGTTTTGCCCGATGGACAACATCCTGAAGGCGCTGGGCGTCAAAGAGGGCGAGTGCGCGTAACGGGCGCGGGCGCGCATGCGCCCGTGCAGGGAGAAAACCGTGGAATTCGTTCGTCAGAATTTCCTGCTCATGGCGGTGGCGGTGGTGAGCGGGTTGATGCTCATCTGGCCCCTGTTGCGTGGGGGGCGCGGCCGGCAGGTGGAACCCCAGGAGGCGGTGCTCAAGATGAACCATGAGGACGCTTTGGTGCTGGATGTGCGTGAACCTGCCGAGTTCAGCCAGGGCCACATTCCGCGCGCCCGCCACATTCCCCTGCGGGAACTGGCGCGCCGCCTGAACGAGCTGGACAAGTTCAGGGACCGGCCCATCATCGTCTGCCGCAGTGGTCACCGTTCCGCAGGGGCGTGCGGCATCCTGAACCGGAGTGGCTTCCAGAACGTGTATAACCTCGCGGGCGGCATGATCGCCTGGGAGGCTGCCAACCTGCCCGTGGAGAAATGAAATGGCCAAAGTCGTCATGTACTGCACCGCCGTCTGCCCCTACTGCAACATGGCGGAGAAACTGCTCAACCGCAAAGGCGTGACCCAGATCGAAAAGATCCGCGTCGATCTCGATCCGGCCCGGCGTGAGGAGATGATGACCCGCACCGGCCGCCGCACCGTGCCCCAGATCTACATCGACGATTACCATGTCGGCGGCTTCGACGACCTGTCGGCGCTGGACCAGGAAGGCAAGCTCGACCCCCTGCTGGCGCGCTGAGCGGCCTGGCGCGGGCGCGTGTAAAATGCCGGCTCGCCCGGCGCCAAAGCCTCCGGGCGCAACCATCAGGGAGCATCCATGAGCGAGTCACAACAACCCGTGTTCACCATCGAAAAGATCTACGTCAAGGATCTCTCGGTGGAAGTCCCCAACGCGCCGGCGATTTTCCTGGAGCGCGAGGCGCCCGGGGTCGATGTGCAGATGAACACCCAGGGCGGGCCCATTGCCGAGGACATCTATCAGGTGCTGCTCACTGTCACGGTCTCGGCCAAGGTGGGGGAACGCACCATGTTCCTGGTGGAGGCAACCCAGGGTGGCATCTTCCGCATCGCCGGGGTGCCGCAGGAGCAGGTGGAGCTGGTGCTGGGCATTACCTGTCCCAATCTGCTGTTCCCCTACGTGCGCGAAACCATTTCCGATGCGGTGGGGCGCGCGGGCTTCATGCCCCTCTACCTCAACCCGGTGAATTTCGAGGCGATCTACGCCCAGCGCATGCAGGCGGCCCAGGCAGCGGCCGCCCAGGCCGGGGGCGCGCCCAACTGACATGTCCCACGGTTTCCGGCTGGCGCTGTGGGCGGTCGTGCTGGGGCTGGCTGGCCCCGTAGTGGCCGCGGAATACCGTTCCGTGGCGGTGGACGCCGCCATTCTGTACGACGCCCCTTCCACCCAGGCGCGCAAGCTCTATCTGCTGTCCCGCGACTATCCGGTGGAAATCATCGTCAGCCTGGACAAATGGGTGAAGGTGCGTGATGCCACGGGCGCCCTGGCCTGGGTGGAAAGCAGCAAGCTGGCTGCGCGCCGAACCCTGCTGGTGACCGCGCCCGTGGCGGAGGTGCGCCAGGCCCCCCAGCCCAATGCGCCGGTGGTGTTCCAGGCCGAGAAGGACGTGGTGCTGGAACTGGTGGAATTCACGGGCAATGGCTGGGTGCGGGTGCGGCATCGCGACGGTGTCAGCGGTTACCTGCCCATGAACCAGCTGTGGGGGCTGTGAGGCGGGTATGAAGATCACCATTCTGGGGGCCGGCGCCTGGGGCAGTGCGCTCGCCATCAGCCTGGCGCGCAGCCACGAGATCACCCTCTGGTCGCGGGATGCCGCGCATCTCGCCGAGATCGCCCGCACCCGACGCAATGACCGTTATCTGCCGGGCTTCGACCTGCCGCCGGCGGTGCGCGTGGAGCCGGAGCTGGCGCGCGCCATCGGCGGCGCCCAGCTGGTGCTGGTGGTGGTGCCGACCGCCGGCTTCCGCGCCACGTTGCGTCAGCTTGCCGCCTGCGACATCGCCGTGCCGGTGATCTGGGCCGCCAAGGGCTTCGAGCCGGAGACGGCCAAGCTGCTGCACCAGGTGGCGGAGGAGGAGCTGCCGGGGGCCCTCGAGCGCGGCGTGCTGTCCGGGCCGAGCTTCGCCCATGAAGTGGCCCAGGGCCTGCCCTGCGCCCTCACCTTCGCCGCGCGCGAACCGGAGTTCGCGCGCCACACGGCGGTGGCGCTCAATCACAACCGTATGCGCGTCTATTCCTCCACCGATGTCATCGGCGTCGAGCTGGGGGGCGCGGTGAAGAACGTCATGGCCATCGCCGCCGGCATTTCCGATGGCATGGGTTTCGGCTACAACGCGCGCGCCGCCCTGATCACCCGGGGTCTGGCGGAAATGACCCGGCTGGGCCTGTGTCTGGGCGGGCGGCTGGAAACCTTCATGGGGCTGGCCGGCGTGGGCGATCTCATCCTGACCTGCACGGGGGATCTGTCGCGCAACCGCACCGTGGGCAAGCAGCTGGCCGCGGGACGCGATCTCGCCACCATCCTGGGCGAACTGGGCCACACGGCGGAAGGCGTGCACACCTGCGCCGAGGTGCTCCGGAAGGCGCGCCAACTGGGGATCGAAATGCCCATCACCCAGGAGGTGTACCGGGTGATGTTCGAGGGCCTTTCCCCGCGCCAGGCGGTGGAGGACCTGCTTTCCCGGGAGCCCAAAGCGGAGTATCGTTCCGCCTGATTCCGCCCCCGGCCACGGGCGGCGGGCCAGCCAGGGAGGCGCCATGACCAAGTTCGAGTTCGCCATCCGCACCCGGGGCGGGCAGCGGGTGGACCGCATCGTCATCCAGGCCCGGGACCGGGAATCGGCCGAGCGGCGCCTGCGCCAGATGTATCTGCACTGCGAGATCCTGGAATGCCGGGAAAGCCCGGTGGACCTGCGTCAGGAGAGCCTGGACGTGGAAGGCATCATCAATCTCATCACCAAGTGAATCCATGCACACCCCTGTTTCCGACGATCCCCAGGCATTTGACAATCCGCTGCAACTGGCGGGCAGCGAAACCCTGATCTGCCGCTGTGGCTGCGGCCGGCCCTATACCGTCTCCGGGGGCACCATCCACTACGGCGAACAGCGCGAGGTGCAGTTCGAGCTGGCCTTCGTCAGCCATTCCGACACCGACCGCCACCTGTGGCTGGCCCTCATCACCGGTCCCTGGCGGGATGAGGACACAGGCGAATGCTGGGTCTTCGTGCATGGCCTGCCCCAGGAGAACGGCGTGGCGGGGCGCATCGAGGACGTCGGGGCCAGCCCCTGGGGCGGCATGCCCCTGGGCGGCCGCGCCGTGAGCCGGGACGAGGTCATGGCCAATCCCGCCGCCCGCGACTGGGTGTTCGAACGGTTCAACGAGGTGATGCAGTATCACCCGGGCGTCGCGCCTTTCATCTACCGCGACGAGCAGCCGTGACAGGGCGCCACCCTTCGCCATGTGAGTTCGGGCGTCATTGACCCCCGTTGTTCCCGGAAAGCCTCCATGCCTGCGCAACCCGAAATCACCAACATGGCGCTGTTCTGCGATTTCGAGAACATCGCCCTGGGCGTGCGCGACGCCAAGTACGCCCAGTTCGACATCCGCAAGGTGCTGGAGCGCCTGCTGCTCAAGGGCTCCATCGTGGTCAAGAAAGCCTATTGCGACTGGGAGCGCTACAAGGAGTTCAAGGCACCCATGCACGAGGCTGCCTTCGAGCTGGTGGAAATTCCCCACGTGCGCCAGTCCGGCAAGAATTCGGCGGACATCCGTCTGGTGGTGGATGCGCTGGATCTCTGCTACACCAAGCCCCACGTGGACACCTTCGTCATCATCAGCGGCGATTCGGATTTCTCGCCCCTGGTCTCCAAGCTGCGCGAGAACAACAAATACGTGATTGGCATCGGCGTCAAGGCCGCCACCTCCGACCTGCTGGCCGCCAACTGCGACGAATTCATCTTCTACGACGACCTGGTGCGGGAGCAGGAGGCCAAGAAGAAACGCAGCCGTTCCAAGGCGCAGAAGACGCCTGCCGGCGAGAAAGCGGCCAGCGCCAAGCCCGAGGAGGACCGGCGTCAGGAAGCCCTGGATTTCCTGGTGGAGACCGTGGAGGCGCTGGCCGCCGAGCGGGGCGGCGAAGAGAAGCTGTGGGGCTCGCTGGTGAAGCAGACCATGAAGCGGCGCAAGCCCGGCTTCAACGAGGCCTTCTACGGCTACCGCTCTTTCGGTGAGATGGTGGAAGACGCCCAGGCCCGCAAGCTGCTGGCGGTGATGCGGGACGAAAAGACCGGCCAATACATGCTGCGTCTGCCCGGGTAAGGCGCGTCACCGGCCCGGCAGCTGGCGCAGGATGAGCATCTGCCGGGTGATGGGCTCGAACACGGGCGCGAGCTTGTTGCGCAGCAGGGCGTTGACGGCGGTGGTCCGGCGCAGGATGTTGTAGGCCACCCACTCGTTGACGCCCGCAAGGGTGAGCATGGCGGTGATTTCCGGTTGCAGTTCCGGCACGGTCGCCAGCAGTTCCCGCACGAGCGGCACCTGCAGCAGGGTCTCGTCGGAGCGCGAGATCCCGACGGTGACCGTCTTGGCCTGGTGCTTGATCGC
>JBBFMG010000048.1:0-11962 GCA_037478575.1 Burkholderiales bacterium
CAGGCCCTGGGCTTCGAGTTCCTTCAGCTCGTCGGGGAGATCAGGAAAAGACATGGAACATCCGCTGCGGAAAAGCCATGGGACGCGGCAGGCGCGCACGCGCCCAGGGTCTCCTGGGCGCCCGCACCGTCTCAGGCCGTCGGCTGGGACGCACCCGGATAGGGTCCGTCCCCGCCCATGGGCCGCATGCCCAGCTTTTCCAGCAGAGCGAGGTCGTGGGCCACATCCGGGTTGCCGGTGGTGAGCAGCCTGTCGCCGTAGAAGATGGAATTGGCCCCTGCCAAGAAACACAGGGCCTGGGTGGATTCCGACATTTGCGCCCGCCCCGCGGACAGGCGCACGAAGCTTCTCGGCAGTGCGATGCGGGTCACCGCGATGGTGCGCACGAACTCCAGGGGATCCAGCGGCTCGGTGCCATACAGGGGCGTGCCCTCCACCTGCACCAGCAGGTTGATGGGCACCGATTCCGGCTGGGGATCCAGGTTGGCCAGCTGGGCGATGAGCCCCGCGCGCTCCCGCCGGGACTCGCCCATGCCGACGATACCGCCGCAGCAGACGTGAAGTCCCGCGCGCCGCACCCGCTCCAGGGTCTCCAGCCGGTCCGCATAGTCGCGGGTGGTGATGATGCGCCCATAGAACTCGGGCGCCGTGTCCAGGTTGTGGTTGTAGTAGTCGAGACCGGCTTCCCGGAGTCGTTCCGCCTGACCTTCCCGCAGCATGCCCGCGGTCAGGCAGGTCTCCAGCCCCAGGGCCTTGACCTGCCGCACCATCTCCAGCACCGGCTCCAGGTCCCGGTCTTTGGGACTGCGCCAGGCCGCCCCCATGCAGAAACGGATGGCGCCGCTTGCCTTGGCGGCACGCGCCGCCGCCAGCACCGATTCCAGATCCAAGAGCCCCTCGTTGGGCACGCCCGTGGCATGGCGCACCGACTGGGGACAGTAGCCGCAGTCCTCGGGGCAGCCGCCGGTCTTGATGGAAAGAAGCGTGGAGAGCTGCACCACGTTGGGGTCGAAGTGCGCCCGGTGCACGCTCTGGGCACGGTGAATCAGGTCGGCAAAGGGCAGCGCGAACAGCGCCTCCAGCGCCTCCACGGTCCAGCGGGCGGGACTTGCGACTTCATTCATTGACCGGCACCTCCACGATGATGTCACGCCAGTCCTCCCGGCGCGCCTTGAGGATGTCCACCACGGCGGGAGGAATCAGGGTCAGGGCGAAGATCGCCCAGATGGCCAGCACGCCGTGCAGGCCGCCGAGCCAGCTTACGATGGGCTGACCGAAGATCACCATCGCCCCTGCCACGCCATAAAAGCGGAAACCCGCGCGGCGGGTGTAGCGGGCCACCCGCTCGTCCGGATGGTGGGCGTTCTGGGCATAGACGAACATGGACGCGCCCACCCACAGCATGAGCAGGATGGGCACCAGCACGGCGACGATGGTGGCCAGATTGAACAACTGGGCCGCCAGGCGGCATTGCTCGGCGGTGATGGCTTTTTTGATTTTCATGCATGTTGCGGCTGGCAGCCGCCCCCCTGCGGGCTTACAATGGGTCATCCGGAAAGCGCGGATAATCAATGATCTCGCCTCCCCTGTCAAACGCGGTGCGGTCGTTTTTGAACAACTGCACACAATTTGTGCAAACGGACTGCATCCTGTGTGGCGCGCCCACGGCGCCGGGCCAGGTGTGCCCCCGCTGTGGCGCCGATCTGCCCGCGCAGCGTGGCGGCTGCCCGGTTTGCGGCGGTCCGGGCGAGGACCGCATCTGCGGCGACTGCCTGCGCGATCCGCCGCCCTACACGCGCTGCATCGCCGCGCTGCGCTACGAGTTTCCCGCCGACGAACTGATCCAGGCCCTGAAATACCGCGGCGAGCTTGCCCTGGCTCCCATCCTGGCCGACTGGCTGGCACGGGCCGTGACCCATGCGCCCCGGCCGGATGTCATCGTGCCCATGCCCCTCTTCCCCGCCCGCGCCCGCGCCCGCGGCTTCAACCAGGCCACGGAAATCGCCCGCCCCCTCGCGCGACGGCTGGGCCTGCGCCTTAAGACGGACAGTCTCCGGCGCATCCGCGACACCGCCCCCCAGGCCCAGCTTTCCCTGGTGGAGCGCAGCCGCAACGTGCGCGATGCCTTTGCCTGTGACAAGACCATGGCAGGCCTGCATGTGGCCCTCGTGGATGACGTGATGACCAGCGGCGCCACCCTGCGGGAAGCCGCGCGCGCCCTCAAACGCGCCGGGGCGGCGGAAGTCAGTCTGTGGGTGGTGGCGCGCGCCCTGCCCCGCAGGTAGTCCCCGTGGACAGCCGGCGCGTGGATCAGGCCGTCACCCGCATCTGCGAGCTGGGCTGCGTGCGGGTGCGCGAGATCATGCAGGCACTCGCCACCCGGGAAACCGTGCCGGAAACCGAAGGGCTGGACAGCGAGGAACGTGCGGCGGTGCTGGCCGAGCTGGCTTCCATCATGGCGGTGTACGACCGGCCGGCGTGAGCCTCATTCCTCGGCCGGCAGGTATTTGCGCACCGGCCGCTGCACCAGCAGGAGGCCGGCCACCGTGAGCAGGAGGACGATCGCCATCGTGGACGTGAAGCCGCCGTGGTAGTGGGCGGCGGGCACGGTGAGGGCCGTGCCGGCAGCGGGCGGGTGGGAGGCACGCGCCCACTGCATGAGCGCCACCGACGCCCCGACGGAAAGGGAATAGGGAATCGCCGGCGGCACGCCAAGCCCGGCAAGGGGCAGGACCAGAAGCCCCGCGCCCAGCCCCAGCAGGTGGCCCATCAGCGTGTTCCAGGGACGGGCCGCCAGGCTGGCGGGCGCGGCGAACAGGACGAAGGCGGTGCTCGCCACGGAGGTCGAGGCGACGATGGTGCTAGTGCCGCTGGCCAGCAGGGCAAACAGCAGGGCCGTGGCCAGGGTGGCCATGATCCCGGGCAGCAGCCAGCGCTTCATCGGGGCACCGTCACCTGGTTCATGCGCGCCAGGATACGCGCCGTCTGCCGGGCGAGATAGGGGGAATTGGGGCGCTTCTCGAAATAGCGCGGACGGGGCACCATCGCCGCCAGACGCGCCGCCTGTTCCGGCGTGAGACGGGCCGCGCTCGTGCCGAAATAATGGCGCGCCGCGGCCTCCGCGCCATAGACGCCCTCTCCCCACTCGATCACGTTCATGTAGATCTCCAGGATGCGACGCTTGGTCATCATCTTTTCCAGCATCAGCGTGATGACCGCCTCCTGCGCCTTGCGCAGGTAGGAGCGCTTTCCGGACAGGAACAGGTTCTTGGCGAGCTGCTGGCTGATGGTGGAGCCGCCTGCCACCACCCGTCCCTTCTTTTCGTTTTTTTCCAGGGCCTTCTCGATGCCCTCCAGGTCGAAGCCCTCGTGCTCGGGAAACTTCGCGTCCTCGGCGGCGATCAGGGCCCGCTTGAGATGGATGGAAATGCGCTCGTAGGGCACCCAGTGGTGCTTGAGCGCCGCATCCTCGCCCATCTTCGCCTGCAGCTCGGCCAGCCGCCGCTCCATGAAGGCGGTGGTGGCGGGATTGTGATCCACGTACCACCACACATGGGCGAAGAACCACAGCTGCAGCAGGAGCACGCCGGCAAAGAGGAGGGCCAGCGCGCGCCACAGCCAGCGCCAGAGCTTCTTCAGCACCAGACTCACCCCTGGCGCAGGGCGTCGATCACCGGCCGTGTCGCGGGGCGCACGCCGCGCCACCAGAAGAACGCCTCCGCCGCCTGCTCCACCAGCATGCCCAGTCCGTCGGCCACACGCGCGCCGTGGGCCGCCGCGAAGCTCATGAAGGGGGTGACGCGTCCGTACATCATCTCGTAGGCCAGCGCCTGCGGGGCGAACACCATCGCCGGCAGGGGCGGCATGTCATCGCTGAGGCCGCTGGAAGTGGCGTTGATCACGATGTCGAAACGCCCCGGGATGGCGTCGAACCCGCCGCCGGCCACGTGCCCCGCGGCAGCGAACTGGGCCGCCATCGCTTTGCCCTTTTCCGGCGTGCGGTTGGCGATGAAGAGCTCCGCCGGCCTCTCGCCGAGGATGGGGCCCACCACCCCCCGGGCCGCGCCCCCTGCACCCGGCGCCCCTCCAGGGGCTGCCCCAGGTTGACCGTGATGTCCCGCACCAGCCCCACCCCGTCCGTGTTGTCCCCCAGGATGTCCGTCTCCTCGAACTTGAGGGTATTCACCGCCTGGGCAAGCTTCGCGCGCTCGGTCAGGCTGCGGGCATAGTGGAAGGCTTCCACCTTGAAGGGGACGGTGACATTGGCGCCCTTGCCCCCTTCGGCCCGGAATGCCTCCACGGCAGTGACGAAGCCGTCCAGGGGAGCAAGCCGCGCCTCATAGACCATGTCCTGGCCGGTGGCGCGCGCAAAGGCCGCGTGGATACGGGGAGACAGGCTGTGGCCGATGGGATTGCCGAAAACGGCGTAGCGGTCGGTCATCTAGAGTCGAGTTTCAGGGTGAGTTGCAAGCCGCGCATTCTAGCCGCCCCCGCCCCCCTTGTAACTTGCATCGTGCACCTTGCAACGCATCGTGCACCTTGTAACGGACTTTCAGCTCTGCACCCAGGGCAGTCCCGCCTTTTTCCAGCCATTGACGGTGCGCTGCTGGGTGAGCTTGTCGCGGTCGCCCTCGAATCCCTCCAGCACGTTGTAGCAGTCGAGCCAGCCCTCCCGCGTGGCGGCCTCGGCCGCCTTGTGGGAGCGGCTGCCGCTGCGGCAGATGAACATGACCAGGGCTTCCCGGTCCACTGCCTGCCTGAGCTGCTGCAGGAAATAGGGATTGGGATGCCAGCCGGGATAGGTCTGCCACTCGATCTGCACCGCGCCGGGAATGGTGCCCACCAGATCCCACTCGGCGCGGCTGCGTACGTCCACCAGACGGGCATGGGGGGCGAGCTGCAGGACCTGCCAGGCCTCCACCGGGGTCAGGGCTCCCTCGTAGGGCAGGCGGGCAACCCGCGCCCGCTCCTGGGCCCGGGCCAGGATTTCGCTCAGCGTCATCGTTGTTTTCCTTGTCAGTCCCCAGCCGGTTTGAGTATAAGTCAGATTTTCCCCCGTCCCTGCCATGCAGACCGTTGCCGCCTCCGAGACCCGCCCCCTCCGTTCCGAGGATCGCTACCGCGCCACCCAGCGGGTGACCTGGGTGAGCGTCACGGTCAATCTGGTTCTCACCCTCCTGCAAATCGTCGCGGGCTATCTGGGCCGTTCCCAGGCGCTGATGGCAGACGGCCTGCACTCCGCCTCCGACCTGCTCTCCGATTTCCTGGTGTTGTTCGCCAACCGCCACGGTAGCCGGGACGCGGATGCCAACCATCCCTACGGCCATGCACGCATCGAGACCGCCGCCACGCTGGCGCTGGGGGCCATGCTGATGGGGCTGGGCATACTGCTCCTGTGGGGCGCGGGCACACGGCTGCAGGATCCGGCGGCCATCCAGCCGGTGCACGTGGCCACCCTTTACATCGCCCTGCTCACCCTCATCGGCAAGGAAGCCCTGTTCCGCTACATGATGGCGGTGGCGCGCCGTTTGCGCTCCCAGATGCTGGTGGCCAATGCCTGGCATTCCCGCTCCGACGCGGCCTCCTCCCTGGTCGTCGTGGCGGGCATTTCCGGAAACCTGCTGGGCTACCGTTTCCTGGACCTGGTGGCGGCGTTGCTGGTGGCCTTCCTGATCGTGCGCATGGGCTGGAAAATGGCGTTCCAGGCCCTGTCCGAGCTCATCGACACGGCGCTGTCCGACGAGGAGGTGGCCGCCATCCGCGCCACCCTGGAAAGCACCCCGGGCGTGCGCGGGCTGCATGAACTGCGCACGCGGCGCATGGGCGACCAGGCCCTGGTGGACGCCCACGTGCTGGTGGATCCCCGGATCAGCGTCTCGGAAGGCCACCACATCGCCGAGCGGGCGCGCAAGCGGGTGCTGAAAACCATGACGTGCTGGACGTGATGGTGCACGTGGACCCGGAAGACGATGCCCTGGTGAAACCCTCGGCCCACCTGCCGCCCCGGGACGAGCTCCTGGCTCGGCTGCGGGCCGCCCTGGGAGACGCCCTGCCCGAGCCCCGGCGGGTGCAGTTCCACTACCTGGACGGGCAGGTGGAGGCGGAAATCCTGCTGCCGGAGGACTTCTGCGCGGACCCGGCGCGCATGGGGCGCCTCCGGGACCGGATCGCAGCCCTGGCAGGGGACTCCCTGTTCCGGGCGGTCCACCTCCATGCCGCGCATCACCAGTTTGGTGCATCAGAGGGCAAATTTGCACCATGATGGTGCATGCACTCGCAGCGCGCCGTCCGCGCAGACTTGTGGCACAATGGCCTGTCTGGTTTTCCAGCCTGGCACGATTCCTGCTTAAGCGCCAGCCCGAGGGTTGGCAACATACCCTATCCCCTACCTATTGCTTCGAGGAGAACATCCATGGCGGTCGCCGACGTAATGAAAATGATCAAGGACAACGAGGTGCGCTTCGTTGACCTGCGTTTCACCGATACCCGGGGCAAGGAGCAGCACGTTTCCGTGCCGGTCTCTGCCTTTAGCGAGGACAAGTTCGAATCGGGCCATCCCTTCGATGGTTCCTCGATCGCCGGCTGGAAGGGCATCCAGGCGTCCGACATGATCCTCATGCCGGATCCGGACACCGCCAACATGGACCCCTTCATGGAGGAGCCCACGCTCATCCTCACCTGTGACGTGATCGAGCCCTCCGACATGAAAGGCTATGACCGGGACCCGCGCTCCATCGCCAAACGCGCCGAGGCCTACCTCAAGTCCACCGGCATCGCCGACACCGCCTATTTCGGCCCCGAGCCCGAGTTCTTCATCTTCGATTCCGTGACCTGGCATGACGACATGTCCGGCTGCGCGGTGAAGATCCAGTCCGAGGAAGCCGCCTGGTCCTCCGGCGAACAGACCGAAGCAGGCAACATCGGTCACCGGCCCAAGGTCAAGGGCGGCTACTTCCCGGTGCCGCCGGTGGATTCCCTGCAGGACATCCGTTCCGCCATGTGCCTGGCGCTGGAAGAGATGGGCGTGCCGGTGGAGGTGCACCACCACGAAGTGGCCACCGCGGGCCAGTGCGAGATCGGCACCCGTTTCAACACGCTGGTCAAGCGCGCCGACTGGACGCAAATCCTCAAGTACGTGGTGCACAACGTGGCGCACCAGTACGGCAAGACCGCGACCTTCATGCCCAAGCCCATCGTGGGCGACAACGGCTCCGGCATGCACTGCCACCAGTCCCTGTGGAAGGACGGTCAGAACCTGTTCGCGGGCAACGGCTACGCGGGCCTGTCTGAACTCGCGCTCTACTACATCGGCGGCATCATCAAGCATGCCCGCGCCCTCAATGCCATCACCAACCCGGCCACCAACTCCTACAAGCGCCTGGTGCCCGGCTTCGAGGCGCCGGTGATGCTGGCCTACTCGGCGAGGAACCGCTCCGCCTCGATCCGCATCCCCCACGTGGCGAGCCCCAAGGGCCGCCGCATCGAGGTGCGCTTCCCCGACCCCACGGCCAACCCGTATCTGGCGTTCGCGGCCATGATGATGGCGGGCCTGGACGGCATCCAGAACAAGATCCATCCGGGCGACCCGGCGGACAAGAACCTTTACGACCTGCCACCGGAAGAAGCGGCCCGAATCCCCACCGTGTGCCACAGCCTGGATCAGGCCCTGGAAGCGCTGGACAAGGACCGCGAGTTCCTCACCCGTGGCGGCGTGTTCAGCAACGACTTCATCGATGCCTACATCGAACTCAAGATGGAAGACGTCACCCGCCTGCGGATGACCACCCATCCCATCGAGTTCGACATGTACTACTCCCTGTAAGGCCGGCCCGGCTCCCGCGCGGGAGCCGGGCAACCTTTTCCGGGTTGCGGCATCCAAGGGCGGGCAGGGACCCGCCCTTTTTCATGGCCCCCGTTCACTCCGGGCCGGGCTCCTGCGTTGCAAGCCCCACGCGCCTGTCATACACTGGTTTGCCCCTACTGGCGGAGTGTCCCATGTCCCAACGCCACCTGCTCATGCTCCTGCTCTTCGCCGCGACGCTGCCGGCGCGTGCGGACATCTACAAGTACGTGGACGAACGTGGTCACGTGACCTACTCCAACAAGCCCATCAAGGGCGGCAAGAAGGTGGAGCTGCCGGAAATCTCCACCGTCCCGGCGCCCAAGGTGGAACCGCGCCCGACACGGGCGCCCGCCGCAAATGAGCGCGAGCAGCAAATCGAAGCCCTGCGCCAGCGCATCGCTGCAGCGGAAAAGGCGCTGGCCGAGGCCAAGCAGGCCTACCAGGAAGGGGCGGACAAGCCGGAAGTGTTCGTGCGCAAGGATGGCACGCGCGGCCGCAACGTGGCCGCCTACGAGGAAAAGATGAAGCGCCTGCAGGAAGAAGTGGACCGCCGCCAGAAGGAACTGGATGATCTCAAGGCCCAGCTCGCCGATCTGGAAGGGCGGGGCCAGACCCTGGCGCCGCCGATGCCCGAGGCGCGCCCGCGATGAGGTGGGGCGCGGTCCCGCTCGTCCTGCTCGTGGCCGCGACCGGGCCGGCAGGGGCGGAAATCTACAAGTTCGTGGACGAGAACGGTCGGGTCACCTACACCAACATTCCCCGCAAGGGCGCCACCAAACTGGACATCGGCGAACCGACGCCAGCGCCGCGCAACCGCGCCAACCCGGGTCCCGGCAACTTCCCCCGGGTGGATGCGCAAACCCAACGCCAGCGGGACGACCTGCGGCGCCGGATACTGGAGGATGAGCTCGCCAGCGAGCAGCGGGCCCTGGCCGAGGCACGCCGCGCCCTGCAGGAGGGCGAGGCGGCGCGCGTGCCGGAGGAGGCGGGCAACCCGCAGAAAACCCAGGAGCGTCTCAAGCGCCTGCGTGAAGCCGTGGCCCTGCACGAACGCAACATCGCCGCCCTGCGCCGGGAGCTGGGTCTTGGCCGCTGAGCCCGCCGGACCGGCCTGGTCCGCTTATTGCTTCACTTTTCTGCACCATGACCGTGCCGGCCCAATCCCCCTTCGCTTCCGTCGGACTGGAGCAGCTCGCCACCGCCGTGATGCTGCTTCAGGCCGATTTGCGCGTCGCATACATGAATCCGGCGGCAGAGAATCTGTTCGAGCTGAGCCTGCGCACCGTGCGCGGGCAACCCCTGACCCAGGTGTTCGTGGAGACGGGCGGACTGGTGAGTGCCCTGGAAACCGCCCTCACGGAGGGCGCGAGCTATACTGAACATGAGCTCACCCTGGCTACCCTCGCCAACCGCTACCGGGTCAACTGCACCATCACGCCGCTGGCACAGCCGGCACAGGCCCTGTTGCTGGAATTCCAGCCCCTGGACCCACACCTGAAGATCGCGCGCGAGGAACGCATCTATCTGCAGCAGGCGTTCAACCGCGAGCTGCTGCGCAACCTGGCGCACGAGATCCGCAATCCCCTGGGTGGCATCCGCGGCGCCGCGCAGCTTCTGGAACATGAACTGCCCCGGGCGAGCCTGCGCGAATACACCCAGGTGATCATCAAGGAATCGGACCGGCTGCAGTCCCTCATGGACCGCATGCTGGCGCCCAACCGCGCACCCCGTTTCACGCTGGTCAACATCCACGAGGTGCTGGAGCGGGTGCGCAGCATCCTGCTCGCCGAGCGGCCGGAAGGGATTGCCATCCGCCGCGATTACGACCTGAGTCTGCCGGAACTCACGGCCGATCCGGAACAGCTGATCCAGGTGGTGCTCAATATCGCGCGCAATGCGGTGCAGGCCCTGCACGCCGCGGGCAGCGACGGCGAGATCGTGTTCCGCACGCGGGTGGCCCGCCGCGTCCACATCGGCAAGCGCGCCTTCCGGCTGGCGGTGGAGCTGCAGATCATCGACAACGGCCCGGGCATTCCGGAAGACATGCGGGAAAAGATTTTCTATCCCCTCGTGAGCACCAAGGCCGAGGGTTCCGGCCTCGGGCTCACCATCGCCCAGACCTACGTCGCCCAGCACCATGGCATCATCGACTGTGAAAGCCGCCCCGGGCGCACCTGCTTCACGGTGCTTTTGCCCTATGTTCATCCGGAACAGGTCCTTCAGGCATGACCGAGCAGAAATCCGTCTGGATCATCGACGATGACCGTTCCATCCGCTGGGTGCTGGAAAAGGCTCTGGCGCGGGAACACATCTCCCACCAGTCCTTCGAAAATGCCAATACCGCGCTCGCCGCCCTGGAACGCAGCACGCCCGAAGTGGTGGTCACGGACATCCGCATGCCCGGCGACTCGGGGCTGGATTTGCTGCAGACGATCAAGGCCCGTCATCCCACCCTGCCCGTCATCATCATGACCGCCTACTCGGACCTGGACAGCGCCGTGGCCGCCTTCCAGGGCGGGGCCTTCGAGTACCTGCCCAAGCCCTTCGACGTGGACCAGGCGGTGGCACTGATCCGCCGAGCCATGGAGGAAAGCCGCGCCGGTGCGCAGTCGGGCGCTACCGAAGAAGCCAGCCCGGAGATACTCGGCCAGGCGCCCGCCATGCAGGACGTATTCCGCGCCATCGGTCGGCTGGCACTGTCCCACGCCACGGTGCTCATCACCGGCGAGTCCGGCACGGGCAAGGAACTGGTGGCACGCGCCCTGCACCGCCACAGTCCGCGACGCGACAAGCCATTCATCGCCCTCAACATGGCGGCCATTCCTAAAGACCTGCTCGAGTCCGAGCTGTTCGGCCACGAACGGGGCGCCTTCACCGGCGCCCAGACCCTGCGCCGCGGCCGCTTCGAGCAGGCCGATGGCGGCACCCTGTTCCTGGACGAGATCGGCGACATGCCGGCGGAATTACAGACCCGGCTGTTGCGCGTGCTCTCCGACGGCCAGTTTTACCGGGTCGGCGGCCACCAGCCCGTCAAGGTGAATGTGCGGGTGATCGCCGCCACCCACCAGAACCTGGAACAGCGGGTCAAACAGGGCTTGTTCCGGGAAGATCTCTTCCATCGGCTCAACGTCATCCGCCTGCGCCTGCCGCCCCTGCGCGAGCGGCGGGAGGACATACCGCTCCTGGTGCGCCACTTTCTGGCCAAGAGTGCGCGCGAGCTGGGCGTGGAGCCGAAGAAAATCTCCGATGCCGCCCTCAAATACCTCCAGTCTCTGGAGTGGACTGGAAACGTGCGCCAGCTTGAGAACGTCTGCCACTGGCTCACGGTCATGGCGCCCGGACAAAACATCGAGATCGGCGACCTGCCGCCGGAACTGCGCGGCGAGACCGGGGCCGAAAGCGTCCCGGACTGGGTGGCCAGTCTGGAGCGGGAAGTTGCGGCTTTGCTCGCCCGCGGTGAAACCGGCATCATGGACGCCCTCCAGGCACGCTTCGAAAAGGCCTGCCTGCTCAAGGCGCTGGAACACACGGGCGGACGGCGCATCGAGGCAGCGCACCTGCTCGGCATCGGCCGCAACACCCTCACCCGCAAGCTGCAGGAACTGGGAATCGACGACAGCCACGGGGAAAACACGGCAAGTTGATGCCGGCATTGCGCCCTTGCTCTTCCCGCACCCGCGCAAGGAAGGATAATTGGGGTCAGATAATCGGGGTCAGGCCTTTACTTTATAGTAATCGGGGTCAGGCCTTTACTTTATAGTCAAGCCCCTGATCGCCGCAGAAGCGCCTCCCACAGGCTGGTGTCGCAGGGCTGAAGCGCCGGCCGCGCACCGGGGGACTGCCCGACCTTGTCAGCCAGCGGGAGAGTGTTACGATGGTAACACCCACTGGACAGGAGGCCACCATGAGCGTGAGCACGACCCTCAAACTGCCGGAAGCGCTCAGGGAGCGCATCGTTCGGCTGGCCAAGGAATCGAACAAGTCCGCCCACAGCCTGATGGTCGAGGCGTTGGAGCGCGAAATCGCCCGCGAGGAGCGCATGCGGGCATTCCTTCGCGAAGCCCTAGCCGCGGATGCCGCCATCGACGGCGGCGCGGAAGTCTATCGGGCGGAAGACGT
>JBBFMG010000049.1:0-11902 GCA_037478575.1 Burkholderiales bacterium
CCAAGAACAACCAGGATTTCTTCGACAGCATGCGGCGGGGCTGAAGGGGCTTCCAGGTCTGCCCCGCTGCGAGGTCGCATCCCCGCGGGTGCGGGGCCCCTGCTCCGCCCGCCGTGGGGCGACCTTCCAGCGATGGCATTGCTCCTGGACAGGATCTGGGGCACGAAGAACACCCAGGATTTCTTCGACAGCATGCGGCGGGGCTGAAGGGGCTTCCAGGTCTGCCCCGCTGCGAGGTCGCATCCCCGCCTGGCGGGGCGTGCGGTCATCGCCCCGGCGGAACAGGCCGGGCCTACCGGCCGGGGTTCTTGCGCGGGGCCGGCTTTTCCCCCATAATTACCAGCTTTCCCTGCCAGGGCGCGCTCCGGGCGCGTCCGGAAATCACGCATTTGCGCAGACTTCAAGGACTTGCGATGAAACCCGAGATTCATCCCGCCTACGCTGAGATCACGGTGACCTGCAGCTGCGGCAACACCTTCAAGACCGGCTCCACTCTGGGCAAGGACCTGCACATCGAGGTCTGCTCCCAGTGCCATCCCTTCTACACCGGCAAGCAGAAGATCGTGGACACCGCCGGCCGCGTGGAAAAATTCCGCCAAAAATACGGCCGCAAGTAGGTGTCCGGGCGGGATAAGGAAAAGCGGCTTCGGCCGCTTTTTTTTCGTCCCTGCAAACCTTCTGCCCGGGCTGGCAGGAAACTTGCTCGCGATATTGCTGTGGCCAAGTCTTTGGCCGTATCATGGCCCTGTCACCTCTGGTTTTCGCGGCCGGCCGCGGCCCATTGCGCCGCCTGGCTGACGCGGGCAACCCGAAGCGGGCCGGTTCCGGCGACGATTTCCTGTCACCTTTGACAACTGACGCAGACAGCAGGTCCATCGGTGGTGTTTTCGTTTTTTCGCAGGGGCAAGAACCAGGACGGGCCGCCCACCGTCACGCCGCCGCGCCCGGTGGTGCCGGCGGGGGCCACACCTCAGCCCCAGGCGCCCACGGCTGGCGAGCCCGCGCCGAAGGCTGAGCCGCCGGCCGAGGCGCCCGAGACGGACTGGGATGATCTGCTGCTGGCTTCCACCCCCACGGCGGAGTCCTACTCGGCGGTGGAAGAGGCTGCGGTGCTTTACGCCAACGAGCGCGTGGCCGAGGCCATCGCCACCCTCGAGACCTTCCTGCGGGAGAACGCCGGTTCGCGCGACCTGCAGCCCTGGCTGCTGCTGTTCGATCTGTACCAGTCCCAGGGCATGAAGCAGCAGTTCGACGAACTGTCCATGGAGTTCGTGGTGCGCTTCGAGCGTTCCGCGCCGGTCTGGGAGCCGCCCAGCACGGCCGCACCGGCGGCGCCCGCTGCGGCCAGGACGGCGGCGGGCCCCACGGTGGCCCTCAAGGGGATGGTGGACGCGCGCGCGGAGTCGGCCATCCAGCGCCTGCTCAAGCTGGCGGAGGGCCAGAACGTGGTCCGGCTCGACGTGACCGAAGCGGAGGGAATCGATGCCTCCCGCGCCCAGCTCCTCGCCGAGGTGCTGCTGATGATCCGCAAGGCGGGCAAGCGGGTGGCCCTGATCGGGGGAGGCGAGTTCACGGCCCGGGTCCGGGCGCTCACGGAAGGCGCGGGCCGGCGGGAACCTGCCTACTGGCGCCTCCTGTTCGAACTCTACGAGTTCCAGAACCGTGTGCAGGAGTTCGAGGACGCAGCGGTGGACTATGCAGTGACCTTCGAGGTCTCGCCGCCGTCCTGGGAACCGGTGGCCGATCTGCCCGTGGAGGGAGACGAGGGCACCGGCGCTGCTTCGCAGAACGTGCAGGAAGCCGAAGGCGACGTGTTCCGGCTGGAAGGCGTCCTCGATTCCGCGCACGAATTCAGGCTCAAGGAGTTGGAGCGTTTTGCGGAAGGGCGAAGCGAGATCACGGTGGATCTGAGCCGGCTGCTGCGGGTGGATTTCATGACCATCGGCTCGGTTATCAGCACGCTCATTAATCTCAACCAGGCTGGCAAGAAAGTGACGCTTTCCGGCCAGAACGAGATGGTGCACGCCCTGTTCGAAGTGATGGGCGTGCGCGATTTCGCCACGCTGGCCCGGCGCAAGGCGCGCTAGCGCGCCCGGGCCCGCTTTCTCAGGATTCCCTATGGAACAGTTTCACGGCACGACCATTCTTTCCGTGCGGCGCGGCAGCCGCGTCGCCATGGGCGGCGATGGACAGGTCACCCTGGGCAACGTGGTGGTGAAGGCCTCCGCGCGCAAGGTGCGCCGCCTCTACCACGACCGGATCCTGGCCGGTTTTGCCGGCGGCACGGCGGATGCCTTTACCCTGTTCGAGCGCTTCGAGGCCAAGCTGGAAAAGCACCAGGGGCATCTGCTGCGCTCGGCGGTGGAACTCGCCAAGGACTGGCGCACCGACCGCATGCTGCGCCGGCTGGAGGCCATGCTGGCCGTGGCCGACCGGGACACCTCGCTCATCCTCACCGGCAACGGCGACGTGCTGGAGCCGGAGCACGGCCTGGTGGCCATCGGCAGTGGGGGACCCTACGCCCAAGCCGCCGCGCGTGCCCTGCTGGACCACACCGATCTCGCGCCGGAGGATATCGTGCGCAAGGCGCTCACCATCGCCGCGGACCTGTGCATTAACCCAACCAGAACCACGTGATCGAAACACTCGACTGAGGCACTGCCTCCTATCGATGCCATGCAGATGACCCCGCAGGAAATCGTCCACGAACTGGACAAGCACATCGTCGGTCAGCAGGCGGCCAAGCGCGCCGTGGCCATCGCGCTCCGGAACCGCTGGCGGCGCATGCAGGTGGCCGAGCCGCTTCGGCAGGAAATCACGCCCAAGAACATCCTCATGATCGGGCCCACCGGCGTGGGCAAAACGGAAATCGCCCGTCGCCTGGCGCGCCTGGCCAACGCCCCCTTTATCAAGGTGGAAGCCACCAAGTTCACCGAAGTGGGCTACGTGGGGCGCGACGTGGACACCATCATCCGCGACCTGGTGGAACTGGCGGTGAAACAGACGCGCGAAGAGGAAATGCGCAAGGTGCAGTTCCGCGCCGAGGAAATCGCCGAGGAACGCATCCTCGATGCCCTGCTGCCGCCGGCGCGCGACACCGGCTTCGGCTTTGGCACGGAGGGCGCCGCCCAGGAGGAGTCCGCCACGCGCCAGAAATTCCGCAAGATGCTGCGCGAAGGCAGGCTGGACGACAAGGAAATCGAGATCGAAGTGGCCGCCGCCACCCCCCACATGGAGATCTTTGCGCCGCCCGGCATGGAAGAACTCACCAGCCAGATCCAGGGCCTGTTCCAGAACCTGGGCGGAGCCCGGCGCAAGCTGAAGAAAATGCGCGTGAAGGAAGCCTTGCGCAGACTCACCGAGGAAGAAGCCCTGAAGCTCATCAACGAGGAGGAGATTCGCCAGCGGGCGGTGGCCAGCGTGGAGCAGAACGGCATCGTGTTCATCGACGAGATGGACAAGATCGCCAGCCGCGCCGAGACCAGTGGTGCCGATGTTTCGCGCCAGGGCGTGCAGCGCGACCTGCTGCCCCTCATCGAGGGCACCACGGTTTCCACCAAGTACGGCATGATCCGCACCGACCACATCCTGTTCATCGGTTCGGGGGCCTTCCACCTGGCCAAACCGTCGGACCTCATCCCCGAGCTGCAGGGCCGCCTGCCCATCCGCGTGGAGCTGGATTCCCTGTCCGTCGAGGATTTCGAGCAGATTCTCACCGGCACCGATGCCTGCCTTACCAAGCAGTACCAGGCCCTGCTCGCCACCGAGGGCGTGACGCTGGAATTCGCGCCGGATGGCATCCGGCGCATTGCCGAGATCGCCTGCGAGGTCAACGAACGCACCGAGAACATCGGGGCACGCCGGCTGCACACGGTGATGGAGCGCCTCCTGGAAGACATCTCCTTTGCCGCCGACCGGCAGGCCGGCTGCACGGTGGTGATCGACGCCGCCTACGTGGACGCCCGCCTCAAGGACCTCGCCCGCAGCGAAGACCTCGCCCGCTACGTGCTGTGAACACCCCCTGCCGATTCAATCCCGAAGGCAAAGGCGGGGTCAGCAAAGGCGGGGTCAGGCCTTTACTTTATAGCGCACCCCTTCCTCAACCACCGCAAACGCGGGGTCAGGCCTTTACTTTATAGTGCACCGAAGGCAAAGGCGGGGTCAGGCCTTTACTTTATAGTGCACCCGTTCCTCAACCACCGGGCGATCGCGACCCCGCGTGGCGCACCAGAGTGCCCGCCCGGTAATCCCGGATCGCCTGCTCGATCTCCTCACGCGTGTTCATCACGAACGGCGCGTATTGCACCACGGGTTCGCGCAGGGGCCGCCCCGAGACCAGGATGAAGCGCGCGCCCCCTGCGCCACCCGCAATCTGCACCTGCTCGCCGGGGGAGAGTACCGCCAGAGTGTGCACCGGCAGCAGTGCCCCGCCCACGCGTGCCTCGCCCTCAAACACGTAGACGAAGGCCGTGTGCTCACGAGGCAGAACGTGCTCAAACCGCGTACTGCCATCGAGCCGCACGTCGAGATACTGCACTTCGGTCGTGTCGTCCTCGATTGGCCCGCGCACGCCGCTGTATTCGCCGATCAGAATTCGCACGTGCCGTCCCGGTGCGCTGATTTCGGGGATGGCCTCGGGCGGGAATTCCTGATAGGCCGGCTCGCTCATCTTCTGTGCTGCGGGCAGGTTGATCCAGAGCTGGAAGCCGCGCATCAGTCCGGCCGTCTGCTGCGGCATCTCGGAGTGAATCACACCGCTGCCCGCCCGCATCCACTGAGCTCCGCCGGCGCGCAAATCGCCCGCATTGCCCATGCTGTCCCGATGCAGCATGTGCCCGTTCAGCATGTAGGTGAAGGTCACAAACCCCCGGTGGGGATGATCCGGAAAGCCGGCGATGTACTGGTCGGGATCGTCGCTGCCGAAATGATCCAGCAGCAGGAACGGATCGAGATGGCGCTGCGCAGGCAGGCCGATGCTGCGGTAAACCGTCACACCGGCACCTTCGGTAACCGGCTGGGCTGCTGTTTGCTGCACCACGCTGCGTACGCTCATGATGGCAACTCCGTTATGTCGAATCGTGCAGTGGAAGGAGCGTACATTGTGCCCTGGAAGTCGTGTTTCCTTTTTCGCCGGTTCTGCAGGGCGGTGGGTCTGGTGCCACGACCTCGGGCAAGGAGTATAAGCCCCATGGCGCTGCGGGCCGAAACCAGGCTCCGGCAGCGGCCGATGGGGTGTTGCTCGAGCACGGCCCGGGTCGAGCGGGCGGAGGCCGGCGCAAACTCATCAACGGCACGGCCGGGACAGGCAGCCAAGTCTCTCGCGCCCCGCCCCCACAGGCGCACGGCGGCCGGTGCTGAGGCGCCTCCCACCGGAGCAGCCAGCCCTGCGGGAGTGGCTCAAGCCGCGACAGCCTGACTGGGCCGGCCGCCGTTCTGGCCAGAGCGCTTTCTCTCCCGGTTTGCCTGGGTGGTGCGGGGCAGGATTCAATCCGTAACACATTGGCGGTATCCTGCCATTCATGCAGCCACCCAAGGAAACCCTGCAACAGAGCATCGCCGAGCAACGGCGGGAGCTGAAGGCCCTGCTGGAGGCGCCGCTGCGCGAGGTGGCGCGCGCCACCGCGCGGGTCTGGCCGCGGCGTGGGGAGCTGGACGCCGTGCTGCAGGCGATGCTGCCGCGCGTTCCCCACTGCAAGTATCTCTATGCCCTGGACGTGCACGGCGTGCAGATCAGCGACAACGTGGGCCATGAGGGCATCGTCGAGGCGGACTACGGACGCGACCGCTCGGAGCGGCCCTATCTGCGGGAAGCGGTACCGGCGGAAGGCTTCCGCCTGTCCCAGGCCTACATTAGCCTGCGCGAGAAGCGGCCGGCCCTCACCGCGATCCAGATCGTGCGCAACGAGTCGGGCATGGTACTGGGCTTCGTGGGGGCGGACTTCTTCCTGCACGACCTGCCCCTCACCCGGGAGCTCTACGAGGAGCCGCGCTACTGGCGCCAGATCAAGGGCGACCCTTCCATTCGCGGCACCGTCTTCCACCAGACCCGTGCCGAAAGCGAAATGGACCGCAGGATCGACACCGTGCTGGCGGTGGTGGAGGAACTCATGGTGGATCACGGCGTGTTCCACGTGATCCTGCATTTCTCCAGCAGCCGGGCGGTGGTATGGGTGTTCGACGACCCCTATCGCTACCGGCTTCTGGACATCGATGCCCTGGTCTTACCCGACAGTTGTCTCGCCTACCCGCGCCGCCCTTATCCCCCGGGCACGGTGGTGCCACGGGACGCCATCCGGCCGGTGCTGGAGCAGCTCAAGGCGCTGCGTTTCATGGACGAGATGTTCTATCTGCGTTCAGGCACGCTCAATCTATTCAACGGCATCGTCGGCCTCACCTTCTCCTGCGACGGTTCCCATTACATTCCCTACGACGAATTCCTGCGCATGGATGAGGCCTTCTGGCTGGGCAGCGTCACGAGCCCGTGAGGGACCGCGCGTTGCGCGGTGGGGAGGGTCAGCGGTCCTCGTGACCCCGTTTCCTGCCTTTGTCGGCCCCCTTGTGCTTGCCCTTGTCCTCGTGGGGTGCGGGCATGGCGGGCTCGGCCGGGCTGGCGGGCGTGGCCTTGGGCGGCTCGGCGGGCCGGCCCATGTCATGGGGCGCAGGCATGGCCGGTGTCGCCGGGCTGGCGGGCGTGGCGCGATGGGGATTGGCGGCCAGTGCCCCCAGGCTGACGAGGGCGCCGGCAGCCAGCAGCAGGGTGAGCGATTTGCGCATGGTGTCCTCCTTTCGTTGAGTTGGGACATGTCCGGGAAAACGGCCCGGACACACCAGCCAACAACGTCCGGCAATGGCCGGCCGTTGACACTTGAGCCTTGGGCGTGGCGATAATCTGGGCTCCCTGATCCCCGGTGGAGTACGCCATGGCTTCTGTCCTGATCGAAGGCAAGTCCGTCGCCGTGCATCTTTCGCCCCGCGCCGAGGCGGCGCTGAGCCGTCTCGATGCGCCCCTGGTGGCGGAGATGGAGCTTTATTTCAGCTGTCTCATCCGCAAGGCGGTGCGCTTCCGTCCCCTGGAAAATGGCGATGCAGTATGCGTGCAGGGCAAGCTCTACGCCCGTTTCCGGCCGGTGGTGGCGAAGGCCTGCGGCGTCCGGGTCGCCGACGGACCGCCGCCCCTGGAAGAGATCGCGGTCCACCACGCCGCGGCCTACACGCCGGACTGGCTCCGCATCGACTATCAGCAGGGACAGTGGCAGGGGGCTTTTGGCTATGGCGCGCATTGAGTGGTGGCTGATCGTGGCGCTGTGCCTGCCGCCCTTGGCCTGGGCGGAGCGTCCACTGTCGGAGACGGGCGCGCGTGCTGCCCAGATGCGGCTGGAGATGGCGCGTAAGGAGCACCGTGAGGCCGAGCGGCTGCTGGGGCTGGCGGAGCAGGACCTCGCCGAGGCCCGCCGCCGCGAGGAGGGGCTTGCCCGGGCCATCGAGGAGGCGCGCGCGGCTCGGCAGGCGGCGGAGCGCGAGGTGCAGAGCCGGCGTGAGGCACTGGCTGCGGCCGCCCGGCGGGTGCAAGAGGCCGAGGCCGGGGTGCGCGCCGCCTGGGGCCGCTGAGTCACGCCGCGCGCAGGGCGTCCACGATGTTCAGGCGTGCCGCGCGCAGGGCCGGCAGAAAGCCGCCCACCACTCCCATCGCCATGGCAAAACCCAGGGACGCGGCGACGATGCCCGGCGTGAGGCGGAACCCAAAGGCGATTTCGGAGAAGGTCTGCCAGTTCATGGTGGACAGGCTGAAGAGCTGCATGAAAGACGCCGCCAGCACGCCCACCGCGCCGCCGGCCAGCGCCAGCAGCAGCGACTCCGCGAGAAAGGCGGTGAGGATGCGCCGGCGGGTGAAACCCAGGGCACGCAGCGTGCCGATCTCCTGTGTGCGGTTGGCCACGGCCGCAAACATGGTGATCATGGCGCCGATGGTGGCGCCCACGGAAAAAATCACCGCCAGGGCGAGCCCCAGGATTTCGATGAAGCGCGCCAGCGTCTCCGACTGATCGGCGTAGAAGCGTGTCTCCCGTTTGGTCTCCACCGTGAGCCGGGGATCGGCGGCAAGCCGTGCCTGAAAGGTGTCGAAGGCCTGGGCATCCCTGAGACGCACGATCACCGAGGAATACACCGGGCGCCGGAAGGCCTGCATGAGTTGCTCGGCATCGCCCCAGATCTCGGAATCGAAGGCACTGCCGTCGGCATCGAACAGGCCCACTACACGCCATTCCCGCTGACCGAAGCGCAGCGTCTCCCCCAAGCCGGCACCCTGGAAGCGTCCCGCCACGCTGCGGCCGGCGATGACTTCGGAGGCGCCCGGGCGAAACAGGCGGCCGGCGGTGAGCCTGACCTGGGGCCGCAGGGCCGCGCCCTGGGCGCCCACGCCGCGGATGGTGACGTTGGCGGGACCACTCGAATCCCGCTTGGGCAGGCTGATGAGCACCACGATCTCGCGTGAGGCGAGGGGGCGCCCCTGGCCATCCAATGCCACCTCCGGCTGGCTCTCGATGACGGCAGCCTGGTTGCGTTCCACCCCGCTTTGCACTTCGGTCTGGGCGCCACGCCGGATCACCACGGCGTTGTCGGCGGAGCCGCTTTGCACCAGGGCCGTGCGCAGGCCCTCGCTCAGCATGAGCACGGTGGCGAACACGAACACCACCAGCGCCATGCCGCCTGCTGTGAGCAGGGTGGTGGCGCGGCGCGTGGCCAGATTGCGCACCACGTAGGACAGGGGCACGCCGGTGAGCAGGCTCATCAGGCAACGCTCCGCAGGCCGGCCACGATGTTCACGCGCGCGCCTTTCTCGGCCGGCACCAGCGCGGCGATCAGCCCCACCAGCAGGGCCGCCAGAGCCTGCAGCCCCAGGGTCTCAGGCCGGATGGAGAAGACCGGAAACAGGCTGGCGAGCTGCGCGCCGAAGGCCTCGGCGGCGGGAAAGCTCAAGAGCATGCCCAGCGCGCCGCCCAGGAGGGCGATGGCCAGCGACTCGCCATAGACCAAAAGGCGCACGAACCCGGGGCCGAAGCCCAGGGCTTTGAGGGTGGCGTATTCGGCCAGGCGTTCCCGCGCCGTCATGGCCATGGTGTTGGCCATCACCGCCAGGATGATCACGATCACCACGTAGGACACCGCCTGGATGGCAAGCAGAATGGCCTCGGTCATGGACACGAAGGAAAGCTGGAAGGCCTTTTCGGTCTCGGTGCGGGTTTCGGCCAGAGAGTTGCGGAACAGGGCGTCCACCGCGCTGGAAATCGCCGCCGCGCGGCTGGCGTCGTCGATACCGAGGATGAAGACGCCCACCGTGTTGGCGCGCCGGGGATAGTTGCGCTGGGCGGTTTCGTTGAGATAGCGCCAGTGGAAGAAGAACAGTCCCTCGTCGGTGCCGGCCTCCGCGCCCCGGTAGATGCCGCGGATGGTGAAGCGCCAGGTACCGGGCCAGATGGTGCCGCGCAGGCTCACCGTATCACCCAGGCGCCAGCCGAAGCGCTGGGCGAGCCTGCGTCCCACCACCGCCCCCTGCCGGTCCCGCAGGAAGGCCTGCATCTCTCCGGGTTCCACCAGGAACTCCGGATAAAGCCGGAAATAGCTTTGCGCATCCACTGCGAACTGGGGAAAGAAATTGCGCTCGCTTACATAGACGCCGCCGAACCAGTTGGAATGGGAGACCTGCATCACGCCGGGCACGGCGCGGATCTTCTGCAGGTAGGAAAGGGGCAGGGGAAACACCAGGGAGATGGCATTGCGGGTGACCAGCCGCGTGCGGGAGGTGGCGTCCGCCGCCGCAAACCAGGCGCCCACCACGGTCTGCAAAAGCCCGAAGGCCAGCACCGCCACCGTCACGCCCAGCAGGGTCAGCCCGGTACGCAGACGGTGGCGGAAGGCGTTCTTGACGATGAGTTTCAGCAGCATGGCTCACGCCGGGTCGTCGGTGAGCACGCCCTTGTCCAGATGCCGCAGGCGGTGCGCCCGCTCCGCCGCCTTGGGGTCGTGGGTGACCATGACGATGGTCTTGCCGAGTTCCTGGTTGAGGCGTTCCAGCAGATCCAGGATTTCCTCCCCGGAATGGCGGTCGAGATCGCCCGTGGGCTCGTCCGCCACGATCAGGGTGGGATCGGTGATGATGGCGCGGGCGATGGCCACCCGCTGCTGCTGCCCACCTGAGAGCTGGCCCGGATAGTGGTCCATGCGGTCGGCCAGTCCCACCATGGACAGGGCGAGCGCGGCGCGCTCCCGCCGCTCGCGCCGCGACAGGCCGGTCAGGGTCAGCGGGAGTTCCACGTTCTCCAGTGCGGTGAGCACTGGCATCAGGTTGTAGAACTGGAAGATGAAGCCCACATGGCGCGCGCGCCAGGCGGCGAGGGCTTCCTCGTCGAGGCGGGTGATGTCGATGCCATCGACTTCTATGCTGCCCGAATCCGGCTTGTCGATGCCGGCAATGAGATTGAGCAGGGTGGTCTTGCCCGAACCCGAGGGTCCCATGAGACCCAGGAATTCCCCCTGCCCGATGTCGAAGCTGATGTCCTCCAGCACCGGCACCACCTGCGCGCCACGGCGATAGGATTTGCGCAAGGCCCGGATGACCACCAGGGGCGTGTTCCCGTCAGACATGGCGTGAGTCTGCCCGGCAGACGGGGCGGGCGCGGATTCGGTCCCGGGCTTGCTCATCGGCCCTTTTCCGCCAGGCGGATGCGGCTGCCATCGCGCAGCGAGCCCGGCTTGAGCACCACCGTGTCACCGGGCGCGAGGCCCTGTTCGATGACCACCAGATCGCCCAGCGCCTGGCCCAGCGTCACCGGCACCTGGCGCGCCCGGCCCTGCTCGACGCGCATCACCACCGGCACACCGTCGCGCCGCATCACCGCCGCCGCGGGCAGGGCAGGCCGGGGCTGCCTCTCCTGCTGGGTCAGGGGACGGGACAGGAAGGCCACCCGGGCGGCCATGTCCGGCAGCACGCGCTCGTCGAGCCGATCGAAGGCCACCTTGACCAGGACCGTGGCCTTGGTGCGGTCCACCGTGGGGACGATGCGCGCCACCCGTCCCGGGAAACGCACATCCGGAATCGCGTCGAGCTGGATCTCGCAGGGTTGACCCACTTTGACCGCGTGCAGGCTGGATTCCGACACGTCGGCCTCCACTTCCAGGGTGGACATGTCGGCCAGCGTCACCACGGCCCCCTTGGTTTCCAGGGCCGAGGTGAAGGGGGTGATCACATCGCCCACGTTGGCATGCTTGGTGAGCACCACACCGTCGAAGGGCGCGCGAATCTCCGTGTAGGTGAGCAGCACACGGGCGTTGGCCAGGGCCGCGCGGGCTGCGGCCAGTGCCGCCTCGGCGGAGGCAAGGGCGGCGCGCGCCTTGTCCTCCCGCGCCACGGCAGTGTCGAGGGCGGACTCGGCAATGAAATGGCGGGCGAACAATTCCCGTGCGCGGGCCAGGCTACGGGAGGCGTCGCGCCACTCGGCGGCAGCCTGCTCCCGCTGACCCTCGGCCACCCGCACGTTGGCCTCGGCCTGTCGCACCTGGGCGGTGACGTCGGCATTTTCCAGACGGGCGATCACCTCGCCGGCACGCACCCGGCTGCCTTCGGTCACGCCCAGCCATTCCAACCGGCCGGACGCCTTGGACGCCACCGATGCCTTGCGTGCCGCGGTGACGTAGCCCGTGGCATTGATGAGGGCGAGCGACTGGGACGGCCAGGCCAGGGTCACATGGGTGGTTTCCACGGGAATTTCCCGCTGGGCGGTGAACCACCAGGCCAGGGGCGCCGCGGCCAGCACGAGCACGCCCAGGATCAGAGGCCAGCGCCGGCGGCGCGGCGGCGGGACCTCGCGGGACAGTTTGAGACGGGAGAGATCGGGGTTTTCCATGA
>JBBFMG010000050.1:0-11871 GCA_037478575.1 Burkholderiales bacterium
TCTCAAGGGGGGAGGGCTGGGGTGGGGGTGGCAGGGATTCAGCTGTGGGAGGCGCTTTAGCGGCGACCGGAGGCGCCCCGACCGAGTTATATCGCGGCTAAAGCCGCTCCCACAGGGCATAGTGCCTGCGAGCCCGTGGGAGGCGCTTTAGCGGCGATACATGGCGGCGGAAGCCGAAGTATCGCGGCTAAAGCCGCTCCCACACCAACTTCCCCTCCCTTCTCAAGGGGGGAGGGCTGGGGTGAGGGTGGCAGGCATTCAGCTGTGGGAGGCGCTTCAGCGGCGACCCCAAGGGCTCGACCACATCGCGGCTAAAGCCGCTCCCACAGAACTTGGCACCTATCAGGCTGTGGGAGGCGCTTTAGCGGCGACCGGAGGCGGCCCGACTGAGTTGTATCGCGGCTGAAGCCACTCCCACAGAGCATGCTGCCTGTGAGCCCGTGGGAGGCCCTTCAGCGGCTGGCGAGCCAGGTGTTGGTGGCGGCGACGTCCGCCTCGTTGAGGTCGCCCACCGCCGCTTCCAGGCGCAGGCGGGCGAGGATGTAGGCATAGGTGGCCTGGGCCAGGTCGCGCCGGGCGGTGAAGAGCTGCTGGCGCGCGTTGAGCAGGTCCACGCTGGTGCGCACGCCCACTTCCAGGCCAAGCTGGGTGGATTCCAGGGACAGCTGGTTGGAGGCGAGGGCCTGCTTGAGCGCGCGGACCTGGGCAATGCCGTTGGTGACGTTGAGATAGGCCTGGCGCACCTGCTGGGTGACGGCGCGCACCGCGGCTTCCAGTTCCTGACGCGCCTTTTCCTGGTTGGCCAGGGCTTCGCGCACACGGGAATCGGTACCGCCGCCCTGGTAGAGGGGAATGGCCAGCTGCAGACCGATGGTCTTGGCGGTCTGGTCGAACCCGCCAAAGGTGCCGCCGCCGACCCGGCTGTCGCTGTAGCCCGCCACCACGTCCAGGGTGGGATGATGCCCGCCCCGGGCCACTTCCACCTGCTGGTTGGCAGCTTCCAGGGCGGCGCGCGCCGCGATCACGTTGGGATTGTTGGCCAGGGCCCGTTCCACCCAGGCTTCCATTTCCCCCTGGGGCGCCTCCAGGGGCGGTTCGCCGCGCAGGGGTTCGACCCGATCCACCGGCTTGCCGGTGAGGCGCTCCAGGTCGCGGCGCTTGATTTCGAGGTCGTTTTGCGCGGCGATTTCCTGGGCCGCGACCAGGTCGTAACGGGCCTGGGCCTCGTGGGTGTCGGTGATGGTGGCGGTGCCCACCTCGAAGGCCTTTTTCGCCTGGGCGAGCTGCTCGGCGATGGCGGCCTTCTGGGCCTGGGCCAGGGCCACGTTGTCCTGGGCGAGCAGCACGTCGAAATAGGCCTGGGCCACCCGCAGCACGAGCTCCTGCGCCGCCTGGTCGAACTGGGCATCGCTCGCCGCCACCGCCGCCTTGGCCTGCTCGTAGGCGGCGAAATTCTGCTTGCGGTAGAGGGGCTGGGCGATGCTCACGCTGTAGCCATGGCTGTTGTAGCGGCTGGTGCCGCTGGACAGCAACCCGGGCAGGGACGACCGGTAGGTGGTCTCCACGTCGTTGTAGGTGGTGTTGGCATTGAAGCTCACCGAGGGCAGAAGGCCCGCGCGCCCCTGGGGCAGCTTCTCCCGCCCCGCATCCCGCGCCGCCCGGGCGGCCTGATAGGCGGGATCCTGGCTCAACGCCTCCCGGTAGAGTTGCAGCAGATCCGCCCCAAGGGCGGGCGACGCGAGTCCGATGGCGGCGAGCGCCGCTAAGAGCGTCTTCATGGGCTGTCTTTCGCGGTGGAAGGTCAGTAGGTGGGCATGGACGCGTCCACGTCGCGCGCCCAGGCGGCCAGACCGCCGGTCAGATTATACACGGCCCGAAAACCCTGCCGCTCCAGGACCTTGGCCACCTGGTAGCTGCGGATGCCGTGATGGCAGATCACCACGGTTTCCTGTTCGGGGGACAGGGAAGCGAGCCGTTCAAAAAGCTCGCGCATGGGCACGAGCCTGGCGCCGGGCAGATGGCAGATGTCGTATTCCCAGGGCTCGCGCACGTCCAAAAGCAGCGGCCGGGGCCGGTCGGGATCGGCCAGCCAGGCGGCGAGCTGGGCGGGCGTCAGGTGTTCCATCAGAAGGCAAAGCGCGCCGGCTGGGGAGCGTTCACCAGGGGCGCGATGCAGGTTTCGAACAGGTCCTCGGTCTCGGACACGCCCGGCTCGATCAGGCGCACCCGGCGTGCCTCCATCACCGGCGGCTCGCCCACCACCGCCACCAGACGACCACCCGGGCGCAGGCTCGCCAGGAACTCCTCGGCCAGCACCGGCGTCGAGCCGGTGAGGACGATGGCATCGTAGGGGGCGTGGCGCGCCCAGCCCCGCGCCGCGTCGCCCACTTCGAGGGTGACGTTGGCGATGTCATGAGCGGCAAGCTTCGCCAGTGCTTCGCGGGAAAATTCCGGGATGATCTCCACACTCACCACCTCCTGCGCCAGATGGGCGAGCAGGGCGGTGAAGTAGCCGCTGCCCGTGCCCACTTCCAGCACCTTGTCCGTGGGCTTCAGGTGCAGCTCCTGCAGCAGGCGCGCCTCCAGCTTGGGCGCGAGCATGGTCTGGCCGTGACCGAGGGGAATCTCCAGATCGGAAAAGGCCAGGCTGCGATAGACGGGCGGCACGTATTCTTCCCGCTTCACCCGGTAGAGCAGGGCAAGCACCGTCTCGTCCAGCACGCCCCAGGGGCGGATCTGCTGCTCGACCATGTTGAACCGGGCCTTCTCCAAATCCATGATGCCTCCGTGTTTTTCCTTATGAATCTTGCGATTATTCCACAAATGCCGTACCTTTGCCGGACTCGCTGGGGGTCTCCCGGAAGGGAGTGAGAGATACCCTTTGAACCTGATGCGGTTGATACCGCCGTAGGGAAGCGACGGTCACCCCGCCGCCGCTCCCTCTCTACCGGAGCGCGCCATGAACGCCAATCCCCAATTCCTCGCCGCCACCGCCAAGGTGGACGAAGCGGCGATCAAGCCTTTTCCCAATTCGCGCAAGATTTACGTGGAGGGTTCGCGCCCGGACATTCGCGTGCCCATGCGTGAAATCACCCAGGCGGATACACCCGCCTCCTTCGGCGCCGAGCCCAATCCGCCGATTTTCGTCTATGACACCTCCGGGCCCTACACCGACCCCGAGGTGACCATCGACATCCGCAAGGGCCTGCCGCCCCTGCGCGCACGCTGGATCGAGGAGCGGGGCGATACCGAGGAGCTGCCGGGCCCCACCTCGGAATACGGCCGTGCCCGGCTGACCGACCCGAAGCTCGCCCATCTGCGCTTCGATCTGAAACGCCGGCCGCGCCGGGCCCGCGCCGGCATGAACGTGACCCAGATGCACTACGCCCGGCGCGGCATCATCACGCCGGAAATGGAATTCGTGGCCATCCGCGAAAACCTGCGGCGCCAGGAATATCTGGAGAGCCTGCGCGCCGCCGGCCCCACCGGGCAACGCATGGCGGAAATGCTCACCCGCCAGCACCGGGGCCAGAGCTTCGGCGCGTCCATCCCCGAAACCATCACACCGGAATTCGTGCGCGCCGAGGTCGCGCGGGGACGGGCCATCATTCCGGCCAACATCAATCACCCGGAATCGGAGCCGATGATCATCGGCCGCAATTTCCTGGTGAAGGTCAATGCCAACATCGGCAATTCCGCGGTGTCCTCGGGCATCGGCGAGGAAGTGGAAAAGATGACCTGGGCCATCCGCTGGGGCGCGGACACGGTGATGGATCTCTCCACCGGCAAGCACATCCACGAGACCCGGGAATGGATCATCCGCAACAGCCCGGTGCCCATCGGCACCGTGCCCATCTACCAGGCGCTGGAAAAGGTGGATGGCAGGGCGGAGGAACTCACCTGGGAAATCTTCCGGGACACCCTGATCGAACAGGCCGAACAGGGCGTTGACTACTTCACCATCCACGCAGGTGTGCGCCTCGCCTACGTGCCCCTGACCGCCAGCCGCCTGACGGGCATCGTCTCCCGCGGCGGTTCCATCATGGCCAAGTGGTGCCTCGCCCATCACAAGGAGAATTTCCTCTACACCCATTTCGAGGAAATCTGCGAGATCATGAAGGCTTACGACGTAGCCTTCTCCCTGGGCGACGGCCTCCGCCCCGGTTCCATCTATGACGCCAACGACGAGGCGCAGCTCGCCGAGCTGAAGACGCTGGGCGAGCTCACGCAGATTGCCTGGAAACACGACGTGCAGGTGATGATCGAAGGCCCCGGGCACGTGCCCATGCAGCTCATCCGGGAGAACATGGAGAAGGAACTGGAATGGTGCAGCGAGGCGCCGTTCTATACCCTGGGGCCGCTCACCACCGACATCGCGCCGGGCTACGACCACATCACCAGCGCCATCGGCGCCGCCCAGATCGGCTGGTACGGCACCGCCATGCTGTGTTACGTCACGCCCAAGGAACACCTGGGCCTGCCCAACAAGCAGGACGTCAAGGAAGGCATCATCACCTACAAGCTCGCCGCCCATGCCGCCGATCTGGCCAAGGGGCATCCCGGGGCGCAGATCCGCGACAACGCCCTGTCCAAGGCGCGCTTCGAGTTCCGCTGGGAGGACCAGTTCAACCTCGGCCTCGACCCGGACCGGGCGCGGGAATTCCACGACGAGACCCTGCCCCAGGCCGGCGCCAAGGTGGCCCACTTCTGCTCCATGTGCGGACCGCATTTCTGCTCCATGAAGATCACCCAGGACGTGCGCGAATATGCGGCGCGGGAAG
Organism: Burkholderiales bacterium; assembly: GCA_037478575.1. Taxonomy (GTDB): domain Bacteria; phylum Pseudomonadota; class Gammaproteobacteria; order Burkholderiales; family Thiobacteraceae; genus Thiobacter. Next base: position 4,782 of record JBBFMG010000050.1, read on the forward strand.
GCGTGAGCGAGGAAGAGGCGCTGGCGCGCGGCATGCAGCAGAAATCCATCGAGTTCGTGCGGGGCGGCGCCGAGATCTACCGCAAGGCCTGAAGAGCGGTTACCGATCGCGCGTCCAGGCGCAAAGCCGGTAGAATGCCGACTTTGCGCCGCCCGAGGCTCCATGGACGCCGTCCTCCTTCTCAAGGCCCTTCTGCTCGGCATCGTCGAGGGGCTCACCGAATTCCTGCCCATTTCCTCCACCGGCCACCTGATCCTGGTGGGCGACCTGCTCGATTTCAACGACGAGCGGGGCAAGGTGTTCGAGATCGCCATCCAGCTCGCCGCCATTCTGGCCGTGTGCTGGGATTACCGTGAACGCCTCGCCCAAGTGGTCCGCGGTGTGGCGCGCGTGCCGCGGGAACAGCGCTTCGTGTTCCACCTGTTCATCGCCTTCCTGCCTGCCGCAGCGCTGGGTGTGATGTTCCACCACACCATCAAGGCGCACCTCTTCAATCCGGTCACCGTGGCCGCGGCCCTGATCGCGGGCGGGCTGGCCATCCTCTACATCGAGAAGCGGGTCTATCACCCCCGCGTGCAAGCCGTGGATGCCATGAGCTGGCGGCATGCCCTGAAGATCGGTTTCGCCCAGTCCCTGGCCATGTTCCCGGGCGTCTCCCGCGCCGGTGCCACCATCATGGGCGGCGTCGTGTTCGGCCTGTCGCGGCGGGCGGCCACCGAGTTCTCCTTCTTCCTGGCCATTCCCACCATGTTCGCGGCGACCTTCTACGATGTGTACAAGAACTGGCAACTGCTGCACCTCGCCGACCTGCCGATGTTCGCCGTGGGCTTCGCGGCCTCGTTCGTGGCCGCCATGCTGGCGGTGAAGGGCCTGCTGCGCTGGGTGGGCAGCCACAGTTTCATTCCCTTCGCCTGGTACCGCATCGTGCTGGGGGTCGTCGTGCTGTTGTTCTACCGGGATCAGTGGCATGCCGCCTTCGGGGCATAAGCAGCCTGTGGGAGGGGCCATGTGGGAAGGGCTTCGCCCGCGACGACCCTCGCCTGCGCCCTGGGTCGCCGCTGAAGCGCCTCCCACAGCCTGAGAGGCGCCCTGTTCGTGGGAGCGGCTTTAGCCGCGACGACCTTCGCCCGTGCGCCTTGGATCGCCGCTCAAGCGCCTCCCACAAGCCATCCGGCCTCTTGGTGGCGGGCAGGAGCGGCTTTAGCCGCGATGCTTCGGCTTCCGCCGCCATGTATCGCCGCTCAAGCGCCTCCCACAGCCTGAGAGGCGCCCTGTTCGTGGGAGCGGCTTCAGCCGCGATGCTTCGGCTTCGGCCGCCATGTATCGCCGCTAAAGCGCCTCCCACAGTCGGCCGATGAGCCCTTGTGCTGTGGGAGCGGCTTCAGCCGCGATGGCTTGGGTGGGCCACCTCCGATCGCCGCTCAAGCGCCTCCCACAGCCTGAGAGGCGCCCTGTTCGTGGGAGCGGCTTTAGCCGCGATGCTTCGGCTTCCGCCGCCATGTATCGCCGCTAAAGCGCCTCCCACAGTCGGCCGATGAGCCCTTGTGCTGTGGGAGCGGCTTCAGCCGCGACGACCTTCGCCTGCGCCCTGGTCGCCGCTGAAGCGCCTCCCACAGCCGGCCGATGGTCCCCCGCTCTGTGGGAGCGGCTTTAGCCGCGATAACAGCCCTGCAAATCGCCGCGGAGAGCGGGTTGGCCCCACCGCCCTTGCCATCGCCCGGTCATGCCAATAGCATGGCGAGATGCTTCCCCGAAAGGCTGTTAGGCTGGTGGTAGCCCCCCATAGCCACTCCCTGAGACGCGGACGCGTTTCCATCATCGACCAGGTCTATGTCGTCACGGCAGCAACCCGGCATCGGCAGCCTGTGTTCAGCGACTGGCGGCTGGGGCGATTGGTGGTGGCCGAATTCCGCCACTGCGATGCCTTGGGGCACAGCGAGACGCTGGCCTATGTCGTCATGCCGGACCATTTTCACTGGCTCATGCGCCTGCGCTCGGCGACCCTCGACCAAGTGGTGCGCCGGGTAAAAGGCCGCTCGGCCGTGGCAGTCAACCGGCTGCGGGGAGCGGGCGGCCCCCTCTGGCAGGACGGTTTTCACGACCGTGCCATCCGCCGGGAGGAGGATCTGCGCGCAGTCGCCCGGTACATCGTGGCCAACCCGCTGCGAGCCCGCCTGGCGCCCAGCCTGGCCCTATATCCCCTCTGGGACGCCGTGTGGCTTTAGGCGGCTGCGATCGCCGCTAAAGCGCCTCCCACAGTCGGCCGATGAGCCCTTGTGCTGTGGGAGCGGCTTCAGCCGCGATGGCTTGGGTGGGCCACCTCCGATCGCCGCTAAAGCGCCTCCCACCGGCCCACGAGCTACTGCCCTGTGGGAGCGGCTTTAGCCGCGACGACCTTCGCCTGCGCCTTGGATCGCCGGTCAAGCGCCTCCCACCGGCCGACGAGCTACTGCCCTCTGGGAGCGGCTTCAGCCGCGATGAGTTGGTTGAGCCACCCCCGATCGCCGCTAAAGCGCCTCCCACAGCCGGCCGATGGTGCCCCGCTCTGTGGGAGCGGCTTTAGCCGCGATCCTCCGGCTCAGGCCGCCAGGGCGGCGCCCTCGCGCACGAAGCGCTCGATGTGGGCGAGCAGTTCCTCTTCCTGGTAGGGCTTGCCCAGATAGACGTTCACCCCGAGCTCCTTCGCATAGTTGCGGTGTTTTTCCGCCGTGCGCGAGGTGATCATGATGATGGGAATGTGGCGGGTGCGGGGATCGCCACGCACGTTCTTGGTGAGTTCGAAGCCGTCCATGCGCGGCATCTCGATGTCCACCAGCATGACCGCGGGCAGGGTTTCCTGCAGCTGCTGCAGGGCATCCACGCCATCCTTGGCGGTGATGACCTGGTAGCCTTCCTTGGCCAGCAGGCGGCCGGTGATCTTGCGCACGGTGAGGGAGTCGTCCACCACCATGATGACCGGTGTGGTGGTGAGGGCCTCGCGCGCGGGCATGGAAACCCGGGCGGAAACATGGGGCGTTTCCCGGTGGGCGAGCTGCACCGGGTTGATGATGAGCACGATGCGGCCGTTGCCCAGGACGGTGGCGCCGGAAATGCCGGTGACCCGCGCGAGCTGCGGGCCGATGTTCTTGATGACGATTTCCTGGTTGCCTTCCAGGCTGTCCACGTGCAGGGCGCAGCGCTGGCTGCCGCTGCGCAGGAGCATGATGGAGGTATAGGCACGCGCTTCGGGCTGGGTCGTGTCGTCGCCCAGGAGGCGCGGCAGATAGTGCAGGGGATAGACGTTGCCCAGCCATTCGACCTGACCCTTGCGGTAAACGTCGGCAAGAGCCTCCGGCCGCAGTTCCTGCACCTGCTCCACCATGCTGGAGGGAATGGCATACACCTGGCCGCCGGCATGCACCAGCACCGCCTGGGTCACCGCCAGGGTGAGCGGCAGATAAATGGTGAAGGTGGTGCCCCGGCCTTTCTCCGAGGCAACCTCGATGCGGCCGCCCAGGCTCGCGATTTCATTGCGCACCACGTCCATGCCCACCCCGCGGCCGGCGATCTGGGTGACTTCCGACGCGGTGGAGAAACCCGGCTGGAAGATCATTTCCATGAGGCGCGCCGGGGCCGCCTCTTCGTCCGGCGCGAGCATGCCCAGTTCGACCGCCTTGGCACGCACCCGGTCGAGATCGATGCCGGCGCCGTCGTCGCTCACCGTGAGCACCACTTCGTTGCCTTCCTGGCGTGCCACGAGGCTGATCTGGCCGGTGGCGGGCTTGCCGGCGGTTTCCCGCTCGGCCTCCCCTTCCAGGCCATGGGCCACGGCATTGCGCAGCAGGTGCTCGAAGGGCGCGGTCATCTTTTCCAGCACGCTGCGGTCCAGTTCCACCCCTTCGCCCTGCACCGTCAGGACGGCCTGCTTGTCCAGTTCCTTGGCGGTTTGGCGCACGATGCGGTGCAGCCGCTCGGTGATGCTGGACAGCGGCACCATGCGGATGTGCATGAGCTGCTGCTGAAGCTCCCGGTTCATGCGCGCCTGGGCCACCAGCGCGGCTTCGGCCTCGTCGATGTTCTTGAGCAGGGCCTGCTGCACGGTGGAGACGTCGTTGACCGACTCCGCCATCATGCGTGTGAGCTCCTGCAGGCGGGTGAAGCGGTCGAACTCGAGGGGATCGAATTCCTGGTGGGCGTCCTGGGCCATGGACAGCCGCGACTGCATCTGCGTCTCGGCCTGGATTTCCACCTCGCGCAGCTGGGCCCGCAGGCGGATCACGTTGTCCGTGAGTTCCTTGAGGGACTGCTTGAAGTTGCGGATCTCGCCCTCGATGCGGGAACGGGCGATGCTCACCTCGCCGGCCTCGTTGACCAGGCGGTCCACCACGTCGGCGCGCACCCGCAGCATGGCGCGGGCGGCCTGCTCCGGTTCGGCCAGCGCGCCGGGAAGCGGCGCGGCGGTCTGGGCGCGCAGGCCCAGCACCACCGGCACCGGTCCGCTGGGGGCGGCAGCCGGGGCCGGCGCCGGGGCCGCGGGCGCGGTCTCGCCGCGCACCAGGGCATCGTGCAGATCGCCGATGCGGTCGAAGTAGGCGGTGAGCTCATCGAACAGGGCGGCATCCGGCGTGCCTTCCTTCATGGCCGCGATCACCCGCGTCTCCATCTGGTGGGTGAGCTCACCCAGGCGCATGGCACCCGCCATGCGCGCCGAACCCTTGAGGGTATGCAGGGCCCGCTGCAGGGCCTGCTGCGCGGCCGTGTCGGTGGGTGTGGCGGCCCAGGTGCGCAGCTGCTGGCCGATGAAGGGGATGAGTTCCTGGGCCTCTTCCAGGAAGATGGGCAACAGGTCCGCGTCCAGGTCGTCCCGGATGCCGCCGGCGCTCTCGGGGCCGGCAGCCGGGGCCGTGGCAGGCGTTTCCGAAACCGGCTGCTCCTTGGCTGGCTGTTCCGGGACCGCCTGCTCTGGGGCCGGCTGTTCTGGGACCGGCGTCTCCGGGATGGCTGCCTCGGCCGGTGCACCCGCTGGCTGGTCGCTGTCCGCCGGCAACTCGACGGCCGGTTCTTCCGCGGCGCGGGCGTCCGCCTCTGAGATGGGTGGCGCTTCGGCCTCGGGTGCTTCCGCCTGGGCGCGGGCCGCGCACACCTGGTCGAGCCGCTCTGAAAGCGCCGTGACATGATCCGCTGCAGGCGTCGGCGCCTCGCGCCGGCGAATCGCGTCCACCATGGCCTCGAGCGCCTCGATACTGCTTCCGATGAGCGCCACATCCTCGGCGGGCAGGGCGCGCGGATGGTCGAGCAGGTCCACCAGGAAGCGTTCCAGGGCATAGGCGAGATCCGCCGGCGCGCCAAAGCCCACGGTGCTGGAAATGCCCCCCAGGGTATGCGCGGCACGCATGAAATCGTAGCCGATGGGGGCGGCCGGATCGTCGCGCAGCGCGCCAAGCCCCTGGTGCAGCCGGGAAAGATGCTGGGCCGCCTCGTTGACAAAGAGTTCGTACAGGGTCACCGACAGCACACGGCCGCCCACCTCGATTTCACTCGGCGCAGGCGCCGGCGCGGGCAGGGTTTCCACGATGGCTTCCACAGGGGCTGCGGCGGGCTCTGCGGGGGCCGCCTGGGCCAGCGTTTCTTCCGACACGTTTTCTGGGGCCGCGGCCATGAGCGGCGCGTCTTGGGAGAGCCCGTCCAGCGGAAGGCCGTCCAGGGGAGCGCTCACCCCGCCGGCGGCCGCGACCTCGGGTTCCTCAGCCGGGGAGGAGGCTGCATCGCGCCCATTGCTTTCGCCGGTCGCGGCGTGGACCGCGGGAGGGATCGCTTCCACCGTGGCCGCCGGGACTTCCGACTGAACTTCGGCGGTGGTCTGGGACGCCGCCAGGGGCGCGGGCGCGGCGAGGGCTTCGGCGACGGTCTCGCCACCGGGGCCCGGGGGCGGCGTGGCAGGCGCGGGCGGGCCGGGAGGGGGCTCGCCCCGCAGGGCGGCGGCCTTGGCCAGCAGTTCGTCCGCGTGGACCGTCACGTGTCCCTCGCGGTTGAGGGTGTCCACCCAGTCCGTGAAGGCGGCATGGGCGTGCTCCAGCATGTCGATGAGTTCCGGAGTGGCGTGGCGCTCTTCCTGCAGCCATTTGTTCATGGTCTGCTCGATGCCCCAGGCCACCTCGCCCAGGTCCGTCAGCCCCACCATGCGCCCCGAACCCTTCAGGGTGTGGAAGCCGCGGCGGATGGTGGTGAGTGCCCCATGGTCCTCCGGATGGGCACGCACCACGGCCAGATGCTCGGCCACCGTGGCGAGCACGTCCTGGGCTTCCTCCAGATAGACCTCCAGCATCTCCCGGTCGATGACCTCCTTGCTGGCTTCCAGCAGGGCGGCCGTCTCCGCGGAGGGCGTCACCGTGGCCACCCGGGGCGCGGCCAGCGCCGCGATGGCGGCATCCAGCTCTTCCCCCGCCCCGGCGCCGGCGAGCAGATCGAGCACCCGGCTCGCCTGTTCCTTGAGGCGGGCATCGTCCATGAGGTCGGCATCCTGCTGGAGCAGGGCCACCTGGGCGAGGAGCGCCTCCCGGTTGGCGTCGGTGGGATCGGCCTTCCAGGCATCGTAGAGGGTCTGGGCCAGTTTCTTCTGGTCTTCCAGTCCTTCCTCCACGCTGGCCAGCGGGGGCAGGACGGTTTCTTCCTCTTCCCGGGTTTCTTCCTCGCGCCGCTTCAGTTCCGGGAAACGTTTGATCACGGGCGCCAGGATTTCGAAGGCATCGGGGCGGCCGTGCTGCACGGCCTCCACGTAGAAACCCAGGGCGGACAGTCCCTCGGCAAGGAGTTCCAGCTCCCCGGGCGGCGGTTCGTAAGCGGGATCGGCGAAGCGGTCGATGATGCGCTGGCAGGCCTTGAGCAGCTCGGCCGCCCGTTCCAGCTCCAGGATGCGCAGCGCACCCTCGATCTGGGTGATGAAGGGCGCGAGCCTGGGGATCTCCGCGCGCTTGGCATGATCGCGGAAGAAGGCATCGAGCACCTGTTCCACCTGGCGCAGGTTGGTCTGGATTTCGGTGCCCACCTGGGCGAGCAGGAGCTTCTCCTGGGCGCGGCGCGCCATCTCGTCCAGAAGCGGCACGACTTCGAT
>JBBFMG010000051.1:0-2280 GCA_037478575.1 Burkholderiales bacterium
GACGACTCCAGTGTGTTCAATGAACCGCCGGATGCGGAACCGCACGTCCGGTGGTGTGAGAGGGCGACGGGGGTGACTCCGTCCTCTACTCGATGGCGCAGTCTGGCATCGAGACAGCCCAGATAGAGGGCGGGATCGGGCGGCGAGTGGTTGCGCTGGGCCTGCCAGATCATTTCCGCCAGACACTCTGCCAGCACGTGGTGGGCATCGTGGACAGCGAGGCCGCGCTCGAGGAGTTGCTGGTAGCGGCTGCGGATGCCGGCAGGCTGGTCGATGGAGAGCTGTTCCAGGATGGCCAGGTGCAGGCTCAGGTGCAGGAAGGGATTGGTTTCCCCCATCTCCGGCAGGTAGTCGCGCGCCGTGTAGCGCTCCGGCTCATCCAGGATGGCGTGATATTCCGGATGGAGCAGGATGACCTCGATGGCCAGCGTCTCGCTGCCCTGCAGCGGCTCCCGGTTGCGATACTTGCGCCAGGTATCGAAGTAGAACCGGCGCACCTGTTCCCGGTCCGGATCAAACATCGGTGCTGAACAGGCCCAGGACGCCCGAATACTGGAAAAGCTCGTTGCTGCCGTCCAGGGGGGCGATTTCGCCATTGCCGTAGAAGCCGATCAAAGGCAACCCCGGGAAACGCGCCTTGAGGAGCTCCAGATCGCGGTCGATGCCGCCATAGAAATAGGGACCGCGGCCCATGCAAGGGAAGAACAGGCCGAAGTCGGGCTCGCGGCCCAGCTCCCCCCGCACGCGCTCCACTGTCAGGCGCATGTCGCGTTCCGCCGCCAGCGGCTGACGCAGGGCCCAGAACAGGTGTTCGCCGGGTGCCAGGCGTGCGGAGAGGGTCACCGAACGGTCGTCGCTGTTGGCGGCAATGATCGGCGCGAGGCGGTAGCGTCCCTCCTGGATGGCGGTATCCGGATCGCCGAAGACCACGCCGGCGAGGATCAGGTGCAGGGGGATGCGGTCCAGCTCACGCACCTCCAGCGGCAGTTCGCGCGCCAGGCTGTTGAGGGAAGGTTGGGTGCCCAGGCTGATCACGTCGTAGCCACTCACCTGGGTGATCTCCAGCGGGGGAGACAGGGGGCGCACACCCTGGGACACCCCTACCGCGCCGCGTGCTCCCCTGATGGTCGTCTCGCACCGGCCATTGGCCGCCACCCGTCCCCCGCACCAGACCTTGAACGGTCCCTGGCCGGTGGCATCACCGGACACCCCGCCGAAGCGCCGGCCCGGCGCCCGGATCCAGGTGCTGTTGATGGCGTTGGGCGCCGCCAGGGCAAGAATCAGTTCGTCTGGCGCGCCGCCGTGGCTGGGCAGCAGGGAGACGTCGCCGCCGAACACCATGGCCGCGGCCGCCGGCGCATCCAGCACCCATTCCTGTTCGGTGAAGATGCCTGCCGCGGAACAGCCCACCACCTGGGTGCAGCGGGCGGCACGGGAGGCAGCGCGCAGGGCGGGTTGCGGATCGGGTGCGAATTCCGATGTGAGGAAGAGCAGCACGCTGTTGGCGTGGTTGAGCCCCGCGCGCGCCATGGCGTCGGACACGGCCTGCCGGGCCAGATCTTCATGGGCGGTGCGGCCGGTGGCAAGGGCGCTGGCGATGGACATGGCATCCCCTCATGGGGCAGGGGTCTTGTGCCGGTATTCGCACAGGTCGCGAATCAGGCATTCGGGACATTTCGGCTTGCGCGCGGTGCACACGTAGCGTCCATGCAGGATCAGCCAGTGGTGGGCATCGTGCTTGAATTCATCCGGTACGAATTTTAGCAGCCCGCGTTCCACCTCCAGGGGCGTTTTGCCCGGTGCCAGGCCGGTGCGGTTGGCGACCCTGAAGATGTGCGTGTCCACGGCGATGGTGGGCTGGCCGAACGCGGTGTTGAGCACCACGTTGGCCGTCTTGCGTCCCACGCCCGGGAGCTTCTCCAGCGCCTCGCGCGTGGCGGGAACCTGACCGCCGTATTGCTCCACGAGGATGCGGCAGGTGGCGATGATGTGTTTGGCCTTGGTGGGGTAGAGGCCGATGCTGCGGATGTAGGGAATGAGCCCTTCCTCCCCCAGCGCCAGCATGGCTTCCGGCGTGCTGGCTTTTGCAAACAGCCTGCGGGTGGCGAGATTCACGCTGCGGTCCGTGGCCTGGGCGGAGAGGATCACGGCAATGAGCAGCTCGAAGGGCGTGCGGTATTCCAGCTCGGTGGTGGGATGGGGATTCCAGGCCCGGAACCGCTCGAAAATTTCCCGCCGCTTGCGCGCGTTCATGCGGCCTTGAGGCTTGCCGCCGGGGCG
>JBBFMG010000051.1:2290-11820 GCA_037478575.1 Burkholderiales bacterium
GCTCGCGCCGAACAGCGGCGCGAGCATCGCGCCAGTTCTTGAAGGCGATCAGGCAGCCCAGCGCAATGAAGGCTCCGGGCGGCAGCACGGCAGCGAGCAGGCCGGGGTAGTCGGCCGGCAGCACGTGAATCACCCAGTCACGGGCGGCCGGTCCGAACACCAGGTCGAGACCGGAAAACAGCGTCCCCTTGCCCACCACCTCACGCAAGGCGCCCAGCACACCCAGCACCAGGGTGAGACCGATACCCATCATCATGGCGTCGAACACCGACGGCAGGAAGCGGTTGCGCGAAGCAAAGGCTTCGCAGCGGGCGAGCACGATGCAGTTGGTGGTGATGAGGGGGATGAAGATGCCCAGCACCAGATAGAGGGGGTGCACGAAGGCATTCATCAGGAGCTGGATGGCCGTCACCAGCGCGGCGATGATGAGGATGAACACCGCGATGCGGATCTCCTTGGGCACCACGCTGCGGATCAGGGACACGCTGCCGCTCGCCACCACCATCACCAGAATGGTGGCCAGACCCAGGCTCAGGGCATTGACGGCGGTGTTGCTGATGGCCAGCAGCGGGCACAGCCCGAGCAGCTGCACGAGTCCCGTGTTCTGCTTCCACAAACCGTTTGCAGCGATTTCACGCAGGCTGGTTTCGCTCATGGTTTCCGCTCCTTGCGCGCTACGGGCCGCGCAAACAGCGCAGGCCCTTCCTTCTCGTAAAAAGTCAGCACACCCTGCACCGCCTTGACGACGGCGCGCGGGGTGATGGTGGCGCCGGCGCGGTAGGGGAACACGCCTCCGTCCTTTTGCACCTTCCATTGCAGGGGCGGGATCTTGGCCAGCGAGGCGCCTTCGAACACACGGATCCAGTCGGAACGGCTGGCCTCGATGTAATCCCCCAGCCCCGGCGTTTCATTATGGGACACCACACGCACGCCCGCCACTTCCCCGTTGACCTTCACCGCCACCAGCAGGCGGATACGGCCGCCATAGCCTTCGGGCGCCACGGCCTCGAACACCAGGGCGGCGGGCTGGCCACGGCGGGTGGCGCGGTACACCAGGGAGGGCTGCGTGGTGCCCAGGTCCTGGGTGGGCGGCAGTTCGATGACATCGGCCAGAATGTCGTTGTCGAACAGCGCCGGCGGCAGGGTCTGGGTGATGAGGGCGAGTTTTTCCCGTTCCTCGCTGGCGGCGATGATGTCCCGGGTGAGCTGATAACTGTAGGCGAGGATGGCCGTGCCCAACACCGTGAAGGCAAGCAGGATCAGGGCCGAGCGCAGGGCGTTGGACAGAGCGGGGTTCATGGCTTGCCGGATTTCTGGGGGCCGTGCCCCACCACCCGGGGCTGGGTATAGGTGTCGATGAGGGGCGCGGCCATGTTCATGATGAGCACGGCGAAGGCCACGCCGTCCGGGTAGCCGCCGAAGGTGCGGATGAGATAGACGAGCAGGCCGATGGCCGCGCCAAAGATCAGCTTGCCCAGGGGAGTGGTGGGCCCCGTCACGGGATCGGTGGCGATGAAGAAGGCACCCAGCATGGCGCCGCCAGTGGCCAGGTGGAACCAGGGCGCCACGTAGCGGTCGGGGTCGTACACGTGGAACCACAGGGCGGCGGCGAACAAGCCGGTCAGCATGGCCACCGGCACGTGCCAGGTGATCACCCGCTGCTGCAGCAGGAACAGGCCGCCGGCCAGCCAGGCCAGCGCGACGAGTTCGCTGCCCCGTCCCCCCACATGGCCATAGACTGGCGCACGGGTGATCTCATTGACCGTGTGGCCCAGCTTGAGCTGGGTCTTGAGCAGGTCCAGGGGGGTGGCCATGGTGATGGCGTCGAGGGTCACGCCTGCCGGCAGATGCCCGGTGAAGAGATAGACCACGGTATCCGGCAGGGAGAGGTGGACCTGGGCCAGCATGTCCACCGCCGGCCACTGGGTCATGTGCGCGGGAAAGGACACCAGCAGCAGCGCGTAGCCCGCCATGGCGGGATTGAACAGGTTGCTGCCCAGACCTCCATAGAGATGCTTGGCCACCACGATGGCGAAGGCGGTGCCGCCCACCACCAGCCACCAGGGCGCCAGCGGCGGCAGGGACAGCGCCAGCAGCCATGCGGTGACCAGGGCGCTGCCATCCTTGAGGAAGGGTGCGATGGCATAGCCGCGCAGGCGCAGCATCAGGGCCTCGCAGAGGAGCGCGGTGAGGGAGGCGAGGGTGAGGCTCACCAGGATGGCCGGTCCGAAATAGGCCACGTGGGCGGCAATGCCCAGCCCCAGGGCCAGCAGCACCTTGCCCATGATGAGGCCGACGCTGGCCGGTTGCGAGATGTAGGTCATGGCGTATTCTCAGGCGGGTTTTGCATGGCCTCGCGCAGCTTGGCCCGGCGTGCCTCGATTTCCTGGATTTCCTTCAGCTTGTCCGGCGGCAGGTCATCCACGTTGCGCGGCTCGACGCCCGCCTGCCTGGCGCGGGCACGTTCGATGGCCGCCTGGATGGCGGCGCGCTTGGCGTCCGCATCCGGCGTGGGCATGGCCGCCGTGGCTTTGGAGGCGGCGGCCTTCTGGGCCAGCTTTTCCGCGCGTTCCTTCTTCTCCCGCTCCAGCCGCTGCAGGCGGAACTCGTGCCGTTCCCGTGCCCGGTCTGCCGCCTTCTTTTCCCGTTCCCGTGCCCAGATCTCGCTCTTGGCGAACCGGTAGTAGTCCACCAGGGGAATGTGGCTGGGGCAGACGTAGGCGCAACAGCCGCATTCGATGCAGTCGAACAGGTAGTGCTCCTGGGCCTTGCCGAAGTCCCGGGCGCGGGCGAACCAGTAGAGATCCTGGGGTTGCAGGCGCACCGGGCAGACCTGGGCACAGCGGGTGCAGCGGATGCAGGGCAGCGCCGGCGGCGCGGGTGGAAACAGCCGGTGGGAACGGGCGATCACGCAGTTCATGGCCTTGACCACGGGCACCCGGTCGGTGTGCAGGTCGAAGCCCATCATCGGCCCGCCCATGATGTAGCCCGTGGTGTCCTCGCGCGGGCTGCCGGCCAGGGCCACCAGTTCCGCCAGCGGCATGCCGATGGGCGCCTCGAAATTCTGGGGGCGCCGCACATTGCCCGTGACGGTGACCACGCGCGAGATGAGCGGCTCACCGTGATGCACGGCCCGGTCCAGGGCATGGGCGGTGCCCACGTTGAAGATCTGCACGCCCACATCGGTGGAACGTCCGCCGCTGGGTACCTCCCGCCCCGTGAGCAGCTGGGTGAGCTGCTTGCCGCTGCCGGAAGGGTAGAGGGTGGGCACCACCACCAGTTCGAAATCCGTGTCGCGGCAAGCCTCGCCCATGGCGGCAATGGCCTCCGGCTTGTTGTCCTCGATGGCGACGATCACCTCACGTGCGCCCAGCAGGTGGCGCATGATGCGGGCACCGGCGACGATGCTGGGGGCGCGTTCCTGCATCAGGCGATCATCGCAGGTGATCCAGGGCTCGCATTCGCAGCCGTTGAGCACCAGCAGGGGAATGTTGGGCTCGGGTGCCGGATTGAGCTTGACATGGGTGGGGAACACCGCCCCGCCCAGGCCGGCCAGCCCCATGTCGCGCAGGCGGTTGCGCACTTCGCTGGGGTCGCGGTCGAGATACTCGATGGGGGTCTTGTCCACCCAGCGTTCCTCGCCATCGGCCTCGATCACCACACACAGGGCCGGCAGGCCGGAGGGATGGGGGACGGGATGCGGCTCCACGGCCAGCACCCTGCCCGAGGTGGGGGCATGCACGCTCGCCGAGATGTAGCCGTCGGCCTTGCCGATGAGTTCGCCCTTGAGCACCCTCTGTCCAGGCTGCACCACGGGTTTGGCGGGATTGCCGATGTGCTGCATGAGGGGCACCACCAGCCGCGCCGGCAGCGGTGCCGGCGCGATGGGACGGCCGCTGGATTCGGTCTTGTGTTCGGGCGGATGCACGCCGCCGGGAAAGCCGTAAAGCTCGCGCATGGGTCAGGCGGCCTTGAGGGGAATCACCGGATATTTCCACTTCCAGGTGGTGATGTCCTCCTGGATCGGTACCATGTGGATGCAGTCCACCGGACAGGGCGCCACGCACAGCTCGCAGCCCGTGCATTCGGAGGCGATCACGGTGTGCATCTGCTTCGCGGCACCGACGATGGCATCCACCGGGCACGCCTGGATGCACAGGGTACAGCCGATGCACAGGTTTTCATCGATCACCGCCACCGACTTGGGCTTCTCCACGCCGTGGGCGGTGTTCAGGGGCTTGGGCTCCACGCCCAGCAGCTCGGCGAGCCGGCGTATGCCTTCCTCGCCCCCGGGGGGACACTGGTTGATGTCCGCCTCCCCTTTGGCGATGGCCTCGGCGTAAGGACGGCAGCCGGGGTAGCCACACTGCCCGCACTGGGTCTGGGGCAGGATGGCGTCGATCTTGTCCACCAGGGGGCTCGATTCCACGTGGAAGCGCACCGCCGCATAGCCCAGCGCGAGTCCCAGGGCCAGCGCCAGGGCGGACATGACGAGAAGTGCGGAGACCATGGCTGTCTGCTTCACCACGCCGCCACGGGACCACCGGGACGGACAGGGCAGGGCGCAGGAAATGCGGCCTGGCGCATCGGTTGCTTGCCAAGGCACACGGGTTGGGGACCTTTGCTGTGTTCGGCTGCTGCCATGGCACACCCGGCTTTCATTTCACCAGGCCGGAAAATCCCATGAAGGCGAGGCTCATCAACCCTGCCGTCACCATGGCAATGGCGCTGCCCCGGAAGGGTGCCGGCACATCCGCGCCTTCCAGCCGTTCGCGCATGGCGGCGAACACGATCAGGATCAGGGAGAAGCCCAGTGCGCCTCCCAGACCGAAGAACAGGGACTCCACGAAATCGTGCCGGGCCTGCACGTTGAGCAGGGGAATGCCCAGCACGGCACAGTTGGTGGTGATGAGGGGCAGGTAGATGCCCAGGACCTGGTAAAGCAGCGGGAACATCTTGTGCAGGAACATCTCGGTCAGCTGCACAATGGCGGCGATCACCACGATGAAGGAAAGCGTGCGCAGGTAGAAAAGCTCGGTGCCCAGCAGGTATTCGTTGATGAGATAACTGGCGCCGGAGGCCAGGGTGAGCACGAAGGTGGTAGCCAGCCCCATGCCGATGGCCGGTTCGAGCTTCTTGGAGACACCCATGAAGGGACACAGACCGAGAATCTTGACCAGCACGATGTTGTTTACGAACACCGTGCTGATGAGGATGAGGAAATAGGTTTCCACGATGGCCTGGGGCAACGAAAAAACGACCAAATTATCCGCTTTGGGCCATGGCCCTGCAACCCTGAACGGGCGCGGGTTTTCGCCTGCGCGTATCGGTCAGACGGCGGCGAGGGCATCCTCCGGCTCGCTGTAGGGCAGGCCCAGGTCTTCCGCCACGGCGCGGTGGGTGACGCGCCCCAGGCACAGTTGCAGCCCGGCACGCAGGTCACGGCGCGTCCTGAGGGCACCCAGGGGATCGGCGGCGAGCGCCAGCGTGTAGGGCAGGGTGGCATTGGTGAGGGCCTGGGTGGAGGTGCGGGCGGTCGCGGCCGGCATGTTGGCCACGCAATAGTGCACGACGCCATCGTGGATATAGGTGGGGCTGGTGTGGGTGGTGGGACGCGAGGTTTCCGCGCAGCCACCCTGGTCGATGGCCACGTCCACCAGGACCGACCCGCGTTTCATGTGCCGCACCGTGTCGTGGGTGATGAGCTTGGGCGCGCGCTTGCCCGGGATGTACACCGAACCCACCACCAGATCCGCCTCGGTGGCCAGCTCGGCAATGGCATGACTTTCCGAATAGCGGGTCTTGAGATGGGGGCCGAACAGGTCGTCCAGCTGGCGCAGGCGGGTGAGGTTCACGTCCAGGATGGTGACATCCGCGCCCAGACCCAGCGCCATGCGTGCGGCCTGGGTGCCCACGGTCCCGGCACCGATCACCAGCACCTTCCCGGGCGACACACCGGGCACCCCGCCCAGCAGCACGCCACTGCCACCATTGGCGAAGTGCAGGCAGTGGGCGCCCACGTGCACGGCAATGCGGCCGGCGATCTCGGACATGGGGATGAGCAGCGGCAGGGTCCCGTGTTCGTCGGTCACCGTCTCGTAGGCGACGGCGATGATCCTGCGGTCGAGGAGCGCCTGCGTGAGTTCCCGCGAGGCCGCCAGGTGAAAGTAGCAGAACACCACCTGACCCTCCCACAGCAGGGGGATTTCGCTCGCCTGCGGCTCCTTTACCTTGACCACCAGGGGGCAGCGATAGACTTCGGCGGCGCCGGCCGCAATGCGGGCACCGGCGGCGCGATACTGGTCGTCGCCGAAGCCGATGTGGGCGCCGGCGCCGCTTTCCACCCACACCTCATGACCCGCCGCGACCAGCATGTGCACGCCGGCCGGCGTGGCCCCGACCCGGTATTCGTGATCCTTGATCTCTTTGGGAATGCCGATGCGCATGGCTTGCTCCTTTTTGCCGCGGACTCTGCCAAAGCCTCAGATTTCCACTTGCGAGCCGAGTTCGATCACGCGGTTGGTGGGAATGCGGAAAAAGCTCATGGCGCTCTCCGCATTGCGCGCCATGTGGATGAACAGCTGCTCGCGCCAGGGTGCCATGCCAGGCAGGCCGGTGGCGACGAGGGTCTCCCGGGACAGGAAGAAGGACGTCTGCATCATCTCGAATCTGAGTCCCTTCTCCGCACACAGGGCCAGGGCGGCAGGAATGTCGGGCTCGTCCTTGAATCCGTAGTGGACCACCAGGCGATAGAAATTGTGGCCCAGATCCTCGATTTCCAGCCGTTCCGGGGTGGGCACGTAGGGGCGGTTTTCCGTCACCACGGTGAGAAATACCACACGTTCGTGGAGCACCTTGTTGTGGGCCAGATTGTGGAGCAGGGCATGGGGCACCCCTTCTCTGCTGGCGGTGAGAAAGACGGCCGTCCCCGGCACACGCACCGGGGGATGGGCCACCAGCCCCTCGATGAACGGCCTGAGGGCAATGGCGCCGGACTGCAGACGCATGAGCAGGAGCTGGCGGCCCCGTTTCCAGGTGGAAAGGAGAGTGAACACCACCACCCCCACCATCAGGGGGAACCAGCCGCCTTCCACGATCTTGAGCGACGTGGCGCCGAAGAAACCCAGGTCCACGGCGAGGAAGACCGCCAGGCCGGCCACTGCCAGCCAGCGGTTCCAGCGCCAGAGATGGATGACCACGACGAAACCCAGGAGGGTGTCGATGAGCATGGTGCCGGTGACCGCGATGCCATAGGCCGCGGCCAGGTTGCTGGAGGAGCCGAACATGAGCACCAGCACCACGATGCCCGTGAGCATGGCCCAGTTGATGAAGGGAATGTAGATCTGGCCGATGGCGTGCTCCGAGGTGTGCACGATTTGCATGCGGGGCAGATAGCCCAGCTGGATCGCCTGGCGTGTGACGGAAAAGGCACCCGTGATCACCGCCTGGGAGGCGATGATGGTGGCGGCGGTGGCCAGGCCGATGAGGGGATAGAGGGCCCACTCCGGCGCCTGCAGATAGAACGGATTGCGGATCGCCGTTGGATCCCGGATGAGCAGCGCGCCCTGGCCGAAATAATTGAGCAGCAGCGCCGGCAGCACGAAGCCGAACCAGGCGAGCCGGATCGGTCGCCGCCCGAAATGGCCCATGTCGGCGTACAGGGCTTCGGCCCCGGTAACCGCCAGCACCACCGCCCCCAGGGTGAGAAAGGCGTAGCCCTGATGACGGGCGAAGAAATCCAGAGCGTGCACCGGATTGAGCGCCGTGAGCACCTCGGGCGCCGCCAGGATGTTGGACACCCCCATGGCGGCGAGGGTCAAAAACCACAGGCTCATGACCGGCCCGAAGAACCGGCCCACGTGATGGGTGCCCTGGCGCTGGATGGCGAACAGGATGATGAGCACCAGCAGGGCGATGGGCTCCACCAGGGGGCGCAGGGCGGGCGTGGCCACCTGCAGGCCCTCCACCGCGGACAGCACCGAGATGGCAGGGGTGATCATGCCGTCGCCGTAGAACAGGGAAGCGCCGAAGATGCCCAGCACCGCGAGCAGCCAGCTCAAGCGCGTGGCCGGCGGGACGGCCCGCTGCACCACGGCGATGAGCGCCATGATGCCGCCCTCGCCGTTGTTGTCCGCGCGCATGATGAAGGCCACGTACTTGATGGACACCACGATGGTGAGCGCCCAGAACACCAGGGAAAGAATGCCCAGCACGTTTTCGCTGCTGGGCACCAGGGGATGGTGGCCCGCGAAGACCTCCTTCATGGTGTAGAGGGGGCTGGTGCCGATGTCGCCGAACACCACGCCAATGGCACCCAGGGCAAGGCTGGCGGTGCTGGCGGGACGGGACGTGCTGCTCATGACGGGCCCGCCTGCGCCGGCGACGCACACAGCGTTTTCAGGACATCACGGACCAGGTCCGGTCCGCGATAGACGAGGCCGGTATAGACCTGCACCAGGCTTGCACCGGCCTCGATCTTTTCCAGTGCGTCCGCGCCGTTCAGGATGCCCCCCACACCGATGATGGGCACGGCATCCTTCAGTTGCGCGTGCAGGGCGCGGATCACGGCAGTGGATTTCTCGCGCAGCGGCGCGCCGGAAAGCCCACCCGTCTCCTGGCCGTGGGGCAGATGGGCCACGCCTTCGCGTCCGATGGTGGTGTTGGTGGCGATCACGCCGTCGATGCGGTGGACGAGCACGCGGTCGGCGATGTCCACCAGCTGTTCCGGGGTGAGATCGGGCGCGATCTTGAGCACCAGCGGCACATAGCGGCCATGCTCCTCCGCCAGCCGGGCCTGCTCGGCCTTGAGCCGCGCCAGCAGGCCGTCGAGTTCCCGGGCCTGCTGCAGCTCACGCAGGTTGCGCGTGTTGGGGGAGGAAATGTTGACGGTGACGTAGCTGGCGTGGGGATACACCTTGCGCAGGCAGAGGAGGTAATCGTCCGCCGCGCGTTCCATGGGCGTGTCGAAATTCTTGCCGATGTTGATACCCAGTACGCCCCGAAAGCGGGCGCGCCGGACGTTCTCCACCAGGGCGTCCACGCCGTGGTTGTTGAAGCCCATGCGGTTGATGATGGCCTGCGCTTCCGGAATGCGGAACAGGCGCGGGCGGGGGTTGCCGGGCTGGGGCCGGGGCGTGACGGTGCCAATCTCGAGGAAGCCGAAGCCCAGTGCCGCCAGGCCGTCGATGGCCTCGCCGTTCTTGTCCAGCCCGGCGGCCAGCCCCAGGGGATTGGGAAACTCGATGCCCATGACGGTGCGCGGCGCACAGGGCACCTGGGGCATGGCCAGCCTCAGCAGACTGCCGGCGCGGGCCAGCCCCTGCAGCGTCAGGTCGTGGGCGGTTTCCGGATCGAGGCTGAACAGCAGCGGGCGGGCGAGGCAATAGAGCATGGGGGCGGCAGGGGCAAAGGTGGGCGCCATTTTAGTCCCGTTGCGGCAAATGCCCAAACGGTTGTATGAGTCCACCACCTTTGGCACTCGGGTTGGTGTTGGAGGAGGAATTGTAGGGGTGTTCGTTGTCCCAGGCGAT
>JBBFMG010000052.1:0-11712 GCA_037478575.1 Burkholderiales bacterium
GGGCTGGCCTCCATTTCGGCGGAGGAACCCTGTGCCGGTTCCCTCACGGATTTCATCGCCCGGGCCGACCGGGCGCTTTACGAGGCCAAGAACCGCGGGCGGGGCCGCATCGTCGCCGACACCTGTCTGCCGGACGGGCGCATCACCTACAACGAGTACACCCTCGAGGAGGCGGTCCAGTGACGGCGCCGGCCCTGCTCGATTCCGGCGCCTGCCGGCTGCTCTTTTCTGACGCCATCGCCAGCGAAAGCGCCGGCATCCTGTTGCGCTCGCGTCAGCAGTCGGTGGCGCGCCGGCTCGGGTTTGCCGAGGCGCGCCGGGAGAACATGGTGCTGGTGGCGTCCGAGATGGTGACCAATCTGATCAAGCACGCCCACGGGCGCGGGGTGCTACAGATCTGGCGGCAGCCGGGCAACGTGTTGGACCTGGTGTCCTTCGATTATGGTCCCGGCGTGGAGAATCCCGTCCTGGCCCAGCGGGACGGCTTTTCCACGGCCGGCACCCTGGGCAAGGGACTGGGCAGCATGCAGCGCCTGTCGGACCGCTTCGGCATGTTTTCCCAGCGCCCCGCCGGCGGGGCGGAGCGCTGGCATGGCACCACGGTGTGGTGCCGTTTCGAGCCCGAGTCCCGGCCGCCGGGTCGCTGCGAGGTGGGGCTGTTCGTGCGTTCCCTGGCGGACGACCGCCACAACGGTGACCACATCTATATGCACGAGGACGGCGAGCGCCTGCGCCTTCTGCATCTGGACGGGCTGGGGCATGGGGCGGAGGCGGCGCACGCCACGGCTCACCTCGCGCGCCACGTGGAGGAGGCGGACAGCCTCACCGGGCTCATGGAGCGGGTGGACCGTCAGCTGCGTGCCACCAGCCGTGGCGCGGTGGCCATCGCCTGGGAGCTCATGCCGCGCAGCCACCGGCTCACCCTGCTGGGGGTGGGCGACATGGCCGCCCACCTCTGCCGCGAGGGCGAGGTGCAGCACTATGCCTTCGCGCCGGGCGTGCTGGGACGGGAACACAAGACACCCCGACCAATGGACCTGGCGCTGGAGCCGGGGGCGGTGGTGGTATCCACCAGCGACGGCATCCGGCGCGGCTGGGACGAGAAAACCTTCCCCGGACTGTGCCGCCAGCATCCCCAGCTGGTGGCCTACGTGCTGGGCAATTCCATGGCACGGCTCACCGACGACCAGTCGGTGTGCGTGCTGCGACTCAACTAGACGGATGCACCCGCATTCCACAGGAGACGGCAAATGGCCAACAACCCGACCCAAGCCAAGCTCACTCTGATCGAGCAGCTCAAGCTGCAGGTGGGCCACATATCCAACCGCATCGAGGAAGAGGGCAAAGCCGTATTCGGCGAGGCCAACGTCCTGTCCACCGACGAGATCACGGATCTCAGCGTGCAGTTCCTGGAACTGATGGTCACGCTGCTGGACACGGAGAATCCGCTGGATTCCCACCAGCCGGCGTTCCGGGCGCTCAAGACCTTCTTCGGCAACATCTCCCAGCAGATCGTCGCGCGGGGCGGACGCATGGAGGATTTCGTGCGCTACATGCAGTTTCTGCAGCGCTGCTTCATCGAATCCCTGGGACAGGACGAGCAGGTGGCGCCGGAGGACATGCGCGCGATCCTGCTTCTGCTCTCCAGCGTGTTCAATGAGCTGCTGCTGGCCGTGTTCCAGACCTATCTGGAAGAGAAGGAGCGCACCATCGAGGCCCAGCAGCGGGAGCTGCGCGAGACCTCCACGCCCATCACGGAAATCTGGGATGGGGTGCTGACACTGCCCATCATCGGCACCCTGGACTCCTCGCGCACTCTGCTCATCATAGAGGCGCTCCTGAACCGCATCGCCCAGGAACGCGCAAGCGCGGTGGTGATGGACGTCACCGGCGTGCATACCGTGGACTCCCAGGTCTCCCACCACATGATCCAGATGGTGCGTGCCATCCAGCTCATGGGGGCCACGGCCATCCTCACCGGCATCCGTCCGGAGATCGCGCGCGCCATGACCAGCCTCAACATCGACCTGGGCAATGTCACCACCCGCGCCACCCTGTCCGACGGGCTGAAGGAAGCCTTCCGCCTGCTGGGCGTACACGTGAGCCGCGCGGCATGAACGTGGGCGGCATCCATCTCACGCGCGTGGGCGGCGGCGCCATGCTGGCCGAACCCAGTCGCGCCCTGGATCTCTCGGACACCGGTCCGGTGCTGGAAGGCCTCCTCGCCGAGCTGCAGGCCCACAAGGCCGAGCGCCTCTACTATGACCTGGCGGACGTGCCCGTGATCGACCGGCTGCACCACGCCTGGCTGGAAAGCCTGGCCCGCGCCTGTCGCGCCATCAACGTGCGCATGATTTGCATCCACATGCAGCCCACCGCCGCCTTTGGCCTTGCCACCTTCCTTGAGGCCAAGCCAAGCTACGACACGGCCCTGGACATGGAAGGGCGGTGAAGCCGGTCGCTGCAGGGGGATGTGCTTCGTGGTGCACGGGGCGCAGGACGTGAAGCTTTGCCCCGCGAGCGGACGTGGTCAGGGGGTGGGGAGACCCCACCTGCGCACCGAGCGGGCGGTGTCGTGCCGGAGGGATCAAACCATGTTTCAATGGCTGTTTCGAACCCTCCTGCTGGGAGCCGTCATGATCTGGCCATTTGGCTCGCACGCCGCCGACGGGTCCGGCGGCAGTGCCTACGACTACAGCTTCACCACCCTGATTGGCAACAGGCCCCTGCCCCTGGCGCAGTACCGGGGCAAGGTGCTGCTGGTGGTGAACACCGCCTCCGAGTGCGGCTTCACCCCGCAATACAGGGGTCTGGAAGCCCTCTACGAGAAATACCGCGCGCGCGGCCTGGTGGTAATCGGGGTGCCCAGCAACGACTTCGGTGGCCAGGAACCCGGCAGCAGCGAGACCATCGCCAACTTCTGCCAGGTGAACTACGGCGTGAGCTTCCCCATGGCGGCGAAGGTGCACGTCCGGGGCGAGGAGGCCCATCCCTTCTACCGCTGGGCGCGGGAACGCTTCGGGCTGGCCGGCGCGCCCAAGTGGAACTTCCACAAATATCTGGTGGGGCCTGACGGCCGCCTGGTGGACTATTTCCATTCCACCACCGAGCCGGAGTCGCCGCGCCTCATCAGGGCGATCGAGGCGCTCCTGCCGGGCTGACCCGGCGGGAGCCTCCTTTTAGCCGTCCATGCCACGCCGGTACTGGATGGCCTCGGCGATGTGGGGACCTTGCACCGTCGTGCTGCCTTCCAGGTCGGCGATGGTGCGGGCCAGGGCCAGGATGCGGTGGTAGGCCCGGGCCGAGAGGCCGAGCCGGGTGATGGCCTGCCGGAGCAGGCCTTCGCCTGCCGCATCCGGCCGGCAGTGGGTGTCGATTTCGGCTGGCGTCAGCTGCGTATTGGGTTTGCCCTGGCGCGCCAGCATGCGTGCCCGTGCCGCTTCCACCCGCGCGCGTATGGTCGCTGACGGCTCGCCCGTGGGGGCGCCCGTCAGATCGGCCTCCCGCAGGGCCGGGACCTCGATCTTGATGTCGATGCGGTCCAGCAGCGGGCCCGACAGCCTGGCGCGGTAGCGCGCCACCTGGTCCGGGGTGCAGCGGCAGCGGCCGGAAGGGTGGCCCAGATAGCCGCAGGGACAGGGATTCATCGCTGCCACGAGCTGGAAGCGCGCGGGAAACTCCGCCTGATTGGCCGCGCGCGAGATGTGGATGCGGCCGGATTCCAGAGGCTCGCGCAAGACCTCCAGCACGCGCCGGTCGAACTCCGGCAATTCGTCCAGGAACAGCACGCCGTGGTGGGCCAGTGAAATTTCCCCGGGACGGGGCTGGCTGCCTCCCCCCACCAGCGCCACCGCCGACGCCGTGTGATGGGGCGACCGGAACGGCCGCACCCGCCAGTTTTCCAGGCGGAAGCCGCCGCTGCCCAGGGACTGGATGGCGGCGGATTCCAGCGCCTCCTCCTCACTCATGGGCGGCAGGATGCCGGGCAGACGCGCCGCCAGCATGGACTTGCCGGTGCCCGGCGGACCACTCATCAGCACGCTGTGAGCACCAGCCGCCGCCACCTCCAGCGCGCGCTTGGCGTGGGCCTGTCCCTTCACCTCGGCGAAATCCGGATAGGCGGGGACGGCCAGCGCCGGCTCACCGCGGTAGGGTGACAGCCGCTCGCCGCCGGCGAAGTGGTTGCAGACCTCCAGCAGGCTGCGGGCGGGATAGATTTCCACGTTGCCGGCCAGCGCCGCCTCCGCGGCGTTCTCCGCCGGCAGCACGAAGGCCCGTCGGCTTCGCCCCGCGCGCCAGGTCATGGCCAGCGCGCCGCGCACCGGGCGCAGGGCCCCGGTGAGGGCGAGTTCACCGGCGAACTCGAAACGCGGGAGTTCCTCTGCGGGAATCTGGCCGGACGCGGCCAGGATCGCCAGGGCAATGGGCAGATCGAAGGCGCCGCCTTCCTTGGGCAGGTCGGCAGGTGCCAGATTCACCGTGATGCGCCGGGCGGGAAAGTCGAACCGCGCGGTCTGGATCGCCGCGCGGACCCGGTCCCGTGCTTCCTTCACCTCCGCTTCCGGCAGGCCGACGATGGTGAAGGCGGGCAGTCCATTGGCCAGATGCGCCTCCACTGTCACCAGCGGCGCCTCCACCCCGGAGAGGGCGCGGCTGAAGAGCACGGCCAGGCTCATGGAGGAGGGTCAGGCCTCGGGTGCGCTCGTCTCGTTCCCGGCCGCCTCCGCCGGGGTGGCAGCCGTGGCTTCCAGCGCCGCCACCTTCTTCTCCAGGGCCTCCAGCTTTTCCCGCGTGCGGGCCAGCAGCGCCTGCTGCACGTCGAATTCCTCCCGCGTCACCAGATCGAGACGGGCGAAGAAACTCGTGAGCACGGCCCGCAGGTTCTTTTCCACATCCGCAGCCGGGGACTGGGAGAACACTTCCCGAATCCGGCCCGAGAGCTCGTCGAGGAACTTGGCGCTCAACATGGTTACCTCCGAAAACGGCGAGTGTAGCAGAGGCGCCATGCCGTGCGCATGCCAGGTCGCCGACGACGCCCCGTCCTGGTGCATGGGCCGCGCATGGCGCACCAGCTTGGTGAGGGTGGGGCCGGGGCCTTTTCGAGCCAGGCGTGTAGGCCTCTGATTATCGGTTGTTTTTCGGGCTGGCACGGTGTGTGCTGGAGCAGGCGTGCGGCTTTGCGCATTGACTCAACAAGGAGACTGATCATGAACAAACCCCTCTTGCTGATCGCCCCGGTCGTCGGACTGCTTGCTGCCCCAGCGGCCATGGCGGAAGAATCGGCCCCGAGCTTGAGCGGCAACATCACCCTGACCAGCGACTACGTCTTCCGCGGCGTCTCCCAGACCCAGGGCCGGCCCGCCATCCAGGGCGGCATCGATTATGCCCACCCGAGCGGTTTCTACCTGGGTACCTGGGCTTCCAACGTGTCGTGGGTCTCGGTGCGCGCCTTCAAGGACAGCACCGGCGCCGTGACGACAGGCGATCCCTTCAAGGAAAACAACAGCATGGAATGGGACTTCTACGGTGGCTACAAGGGCACCGTGGGGGACTTCGGCTATGACCTGGGCGTGATCACCTATTACTACCCGGGCGACAAGACCACCGCCAAATCGCCGGACACCACTGAAGTCTATGTCGGCGGCAGCTGGAAATTCCTCAGCGTCAAATACAGCCACGTGGTCTCCGAAAACTTCATCGGCTGGTACGACTTCACCAACAACCGCAACACCCGGGGCAGCCACTACCTGGAACTCAACGCCAGCTACGATCTGGGCAACGGGTGGGGCGTCCTGGGCCACGTGGGGCACCAGACGGTCAAGAACCTCGGCGACGCCAGCTACACCGACTGGAAAATCGCCGTGAGCAAGGATGTGGGTTTCGGTGTGATCAGCCTGGCCTACACCGACACCAACGCCAAGGACTGGGTCTATGACTGGTCCACCTCGGCCAGCGGCAACGACTTCAAGAAAGTGGCGAATGGCCGTGCCTTCGTCTCTTTCACGAAATCCTTCTGAAGGGGGAACACAGCGATGAAATTCGTGACCGCCATCATCAAGCCGTTCAAGCTCGACGAGGTGCGTGAGGCGCTGTCCGCCATTGGCGTGCAGGGCGTCACCGTCACCGAGGTCAAGGGCTTCGGACGGCAGAAGGGACACACGGAGCTCTACCGCGGCGCCGAATACGTGGTGGATTTCCTGCCCAAGGTGAAGATCGAGGTCGCCATCCGCGCCGACATGCTCGATGCCGTGCTGGAGGCGATCCAGAAGGCCGCCCAGACGGGCAAGATCGGCGACGGCAAGATCTTCGTGTTCGATCTGGAACAGGCCATTCGCATCCGGACCGGCGAGACCGGGCCGGACGCATTGTGAGGGAGGACACCATGAAAAGACTCATCACTCTCGTTGCCTTCCTGGCTGGCGTGGTCCTGGCCACGCCGGGCCTTGCCGAGGAGGCGCCGGCCCCGGCCGTGGAGGCGCCGACTGCTGCGGCGGCGCCCGCCCCGGCCACCGAAGCCACCGCGCCGGCGCCGGTGGCGAAAAAGCTCGACACCGGCAACACGGCCTGGATGCTCACCTCCACCGCCCTGGTGCTGTTCATGACCATCCCGGGACTCGCCCTGTTCTATGGTGGCATGGTGCGCAAGAAGAACGTGCTGGCCACCATGATGCAGAGCTTCGCCATCACGGCGCTGGTGACCATCTTGTGGATGGTCGCCGGCTACAGCATCGCCTTCCAGGAAGGCAACCCGTGGTTCGGCGGTTTCGGCCGCCTGTTCCTGAACGGCATGGGGCTCGATGCCCTGTCGGGCACGGACGGCGCCAACATCCCCGAGTCGGTGTTCATGACCTTCCAGATGACCTTCGCCATCATCACGCCGGCGCTCATCGCGGGTGCCTTTGCCGAGCGCATGAAGTTTTCCGCCATGCTCTGGTTCATGGGCCTGTGGTCGCTCTTGGTCTATGCACCCGTCGCCCACTGGGTATGGGGGCCGGGCGGCTGGCTGGGCGGGCTCGGGGTGCTGGACTATGCCGGCGGCACCGTGGTGCACATCAATGCCGGCGTGGCGGGCCTGGTGGCGGCCATGGTGCTGGGCAAGCGCATCGGCTATGGCAAGGAGGCCATGCCCCCCCACAACCTGACCCTTACCATCACCGGCGCGGCCATGCTGTGGGTGGGCTGGTTCGGTTTCAACGCCGGCTCGGCGGTGGCGGCGGATGCGCGCGCCGGCATGGCCATGGCCGTGACCCAAATCGCGACCGCGGCGGCCGCCCTGGGCTGGATGTTCGCCGAGTGGATGGCCAAGGGCAAACCCAGCGTGCTGGGCATTGCCTCGGGCGCCGTGGCCGGGCTGGTGGCCATCACACCGGCTTCCGGATTCGTGGCACCCATGGGGGCCCTGATCATCGGCATTGCGGCGGGTGTGGTGTGCTTCTGGGGCGCCACCAGTCTGAAGCGCATGCTGGGTTATGACGATTCCCTGGACGCCTTTGGCGTGCATGGCTTGGGCGGCATCCTCGGCGCCATCCTCACCGGCGTGTTTGCGGTGAAGGAAATCGGCGGCGCGGAAGGCAATGTACTGACCCAGCTCATCGGCGTGGGCGCCACCGTGATCTACACCGCGATCGCCAGCTTCGTGATCCTCAAGGTGATCGATCTGGTGATGGGCCTGCGCGTCACGGAAGAAGAGGAGCGCGAAGGCCTGGACCTGGCGCTGCATGGAGAACGGGTGGAATAGGGATAGCCTCTCCGGGGCCTCGGGCGCCTGCGGGCGCCCTTTTTTTTGTGCACTGCGGGCGCCGTCCGGTCAGGCGAACACGGCGGCGGCGATCTCGCGCAGTTTGGGCACGGCCAGCCCCGCGGCTTCCGCGTGGGCGAGCAGGCGCCGCAGCCGGTCGGGCGCACTGCGGCCGCGGCAGGCATGCTGCGGGTCCGCCTCGATGGCCTCGATCAGGCCCTGCATCAGGCGCGCCCGGTCCAGGGGGCGGCCGGTGAGGGTTTCCTGAACCTCGAGCACCTCCTGCGCCACGTCCTCGGCGAGGGGTCGGTGCTGCGCCCACAGGTCCCCCACGCTGCCCCCGGTGAGCAGACCGGCGATGTTGGTGGTGAGGATGTAGAGATTCTTGCGCACGAGTTCGTAGTCCCGTTCCGCTTCGGTGGCCAGGCCGCGTGCCGGCAGTCCGATGGCGGTGAGGGCACGCACCACGGCTTGCGCGGCGGGACCCTGCACGGGGGTGGGCAGCAGCGGTTTGGCGTCGGTACCCGCCTTCTTTTCAAACCAGACGACCGCCACGGTGGGCCGGACGATGCCGTGGCTCTGCCAGTCGCGGGGCAGCAGTTCGTTCTGGATCAGCCCCACCCGCTCCCGCCACCGCGGGGGCAGGGCAGCAAGCACCGGGTGGAGATCGGGTTCCGCCACGGCCACGAGCACGAGCGCGGGCTCTCCCATGCTGGCTGCCAGAGCGTCCATGTCGTCGCCGCGGTTGACCGGAAAAACCGGGTGACCGGCGCGCAGAAAGCCGCCGGCGAATACGCGGCCTAACTGGCCGAGCCCGATGATGACCACGGGAGCGTTCATAAAGCGGGATCCCTTCAGAACAAGCCCGCATTCTAGGCTAAAATCGCCGCGTTCCCCACCACACCGGTCGTCATGGTTCCTCATCTCACCACCGCCCTCACCGGCCCGCTGCTTGCCCTGGAAAAACGCATCCTGGATGCGATGCCGGAGATCGAGCACTGGTTCCGCCTCAAGTGGCAGGAGCACAGCGTGCCTTTCTATGCCTCGGTGGATCTGCGCAATGCGGGCTTCAAGGTGGCGCCCGTGGACACCAATCTGTTCCCCGGTGGTTTCAACAACCTGAACCGGGATTTCCTGCCCCTGTGCGTGCATGCCGCCATGTCGGCGGTGGAGAAGATCTGTCCCGATGCGCGCCGTTTCCTCATCATTCCCGAAAGCCACACGCGCAATCTCTACTACCTCGCCAACGTGGCGGCGCTGGCCTACATCCTGCGCCATGCCGGGCTCGAGGTGCGCATCGGCACCCTCATCCCGGACATCACCCGTCCCACGCCCATTGACCTGCCCACCGGCGAGTCCCTGGTGCTGGAACCCATATACCGCGACGGTGCGCGTCTGGTGCTGGAGGGCTTCGATCCCTGTGCCATCCTGCTCAACAACGACCTCTCGGGTGGCGTGCCCCACGTGCTCGAGGGCGTAAAACAGCCCATCATTCCCCCTCTGCACGCGGGTTGGCACGTACGCCGCAAGTCCGTGCACTTCGCCAACTATTCCCGGGTCGCGGCGGAGTTCGCCGCCCTGATCGGCATCGACCCCTGGCTGATCGACCCCTACTTCGAGACCTGCGGCAAAATCAATTTCCGCGAGCGGGAAGGGGAGGAGTGCCTCGCCGCCAAGGTGGAAGTGATGCTGGAGAAAATCCGTGCCCGCTATCGGGAGAACGGCATCGACGAAGAGCCCTTCGTCATCATCAAGGCGGATGCCGGCACCTACGGCATGGGCATCATGACCGCCAAAAGCCCGGAAGACGTGCGGGTGCTCAACCGCAACCAGCGCAAGAAAATGGCCGTGGTCAAGGAAGGCCTGACGGTCAGCGAGGTGCTGATCCAGGAAGGGGTCTATACCTTCGAGAGCATCAACGAGGCAGTGGCCGAGCCGGTGGTGTACATGATCGACCACTACGTGGTGGGTGGGTTCTATCGGGTGCACACGGGCCGGGGCAAGGACGAGAATCTCAATTCCCCCGGCATGCACTTCGTGCCGCTTTCCTTCGAGACTGTCTGCTCCCTGCCGGAGACCGGGGCGCGCCCGGATGCGCCGCCCAACCGCTTCTACGCCTATGGCGTGATCGCGCGCCTGGCTCTGCTCGCGGCATCGCTGGAGCTGGAGCAGACCGATCCCCGGCGTCAGCGGGGCGTGGCCTGACGCTGTGCGAGGAGGTTTGTTGGCGCGCTGCGCGCGGATGCATGCAGGGCCGGCAATGCCCGGGCAGGGGCCGTTACGTTCTTTTGCTTGCCCGCAAGAAGGTAACCCAAGAAAGGGACACCCCGGTTCGCCGGTCTCCCGTTGGTCGACTCCCCTGCGTTGCTCGGGATTTGCTTCTCCTGGCCGGGCGCTGCGCAACGCGCGCGATCCGCTGCGCGGCCACGCGCTCGGACAGTGCCCGCTTTTCTCCCCGATCGCCTGCGCCACTCGGCGGCTTTCAGGGGCCCCAAAAGCGTTGCGGTGCACGCGTTCGGGCTTCGATTTTATTGTCGTCCCTTTTTAAGGCCCTTTATGCGGCTGGCCATCATTCTCGACCCGCTGGAGCACATCAAAACCTACAAGGACTCCACCTTCGCCATCATGCGCGAGGCGGCGCGCCGCGGGCATGTCCTGTTCGTGCTGGAGCAGGGGGACCTGTGGCTGGAGGGGCAGCAGGTGCGGGCGAGCGTGCGTCGGCTCCAGCTCATCGACGATGCCCTGTCCTGGTATTCGGTGGAAGCGCCCGAAACCCATGGCCTCGAAGATTTCGACTGGGTGCTCATGCGCAAGGATCCCCCCTTCGATCTCGAGTATGTCTACAGCACCTATCTGCTGGAACTGGCCGAGCGGCAGGGCGCACGCATCCTCAACCGCCCCGCCGCCATCCGCGACTACAACGAGAAACTCGCCATCGCGCGCTTTCCCCAGTTCATGGCGCCCACTCTGGTGAGCCGCGACATGGCACGCCTGCGTGCCTTCGTCGAGGCCCAGGGGGATGCCGTGGTCAAACCCCTCGACGCCATGGGCGGAGCCAGTGTGTTCCGCGTCTCCCCGACCGACCCCAATCTGAGCGTGATCCTGGAGACCATGACCCGACTGGGCACGCGCACCGTCATGGCCCAGCGCTACATTCCGGAGATCGTGCGGGGGGACAAGCGTATCCTGCTCATCGACGGCGAGCCGGTGCCCTGGGCGCTGGCACGCATTCCCCGCCCTGGCGAGACGCGCGGCAATCTCGCCGCCGGCGGCCGCGGCGTGGCCCAGCCCTTAAGCGCGCGCGACCGGGAAATCGCCGCGGCCCTCGGCCCGGTGCTGAAGGACGCGGGGCTGTTCCTGGTGGGGCTCGATGTCATCGGCGACTACCTCACCGAGATCAATGTCACCAGTCCCACGGGCATGCAGGAAATCACCGCCCAGACGGGGTTCGACGTGGCCGCCCTGTTCCTGGATGCGCTGGAGAGGCGCGCGCAAAGCGGGGCGTGAGAGACGGCATGCAACACGGCACGCCCTGCGCCCCGCTTGCCGCCCGGCTCATGATGGGGCTTGTCGCCCTGATGCTCGCGGCCTGCGGCCGGGAGCCGGCCTATCACCAGCAGTCCTATGTGTTCGGCACCCTGGTCGAGGTGGTGATCCAGGGCGCGCCGCAGGAGAAGGCGCGGGCCGCGGCCGGCGCGGTGTTGCGTGAATTCGACCGCTTGAACCGCGATTTCCACGCCTGGCAGCCCGGGCCCGTGACCGCGCTCAACGCGGCTTTCGCGCGGGGCGAAGCGGCGCCAATCTCCCCGGAGCTGGCCGCCGCCATCGAGGATGCCCGCCGCTGGTGGGCCGCCTCGATCGAAGCCAGGGAAACGATCCCCGTATAGTAAAATGTTGCAAAAGGAGTGAATTTGCCCTTCCTCGTGCTGAGGCTCTCTGTGTCTGTCCTGCTGATCCTCGCGGCGCTGGTTGCC
>JBBFMG010000053.1:0-11707 GCA_037478575.1 Burkholderiales bacterium
CCTGAACAGATCCTCCAGGCCATTCGCTCGGTGCATGCCGGCCACAGCATGCTGCCCGCCCACATCATGCAGAAGATGGCGCGCGGGGAACTGGCCCAGAACGTGTTCGACAAGCTCTCCCAGCGCGAGCTGGAGATCGTCACCTATGTGGCGCGGGGGATGAGCAACCGCGCCATCGGCGAGGCCCTGGGCCTGTCCGAGAACACGGTGCGCAACCACCTGCGCAGCATCCTGGACAAGCTGGGGCTGGCCAACCGGGTCCAGGTGGCCACCCTGGCCCTGGAACAGGGTCTGGTGCGCCGTCGCGATGGCGGCAAACCCCAGGGTTGAAGGGGTTGGGCGGCTCGACAACCTCCCGGGCGTCCGAAAGGCCACGCCCGGGGTTGCAGCCACCGCGGGGTGCCGGGAATCCGCCAGAAATGCCCCACCTGACGGGGAAGGGGCCCGCCTGCCTGGCGCAGGCGCCCACCCGCCGTTAGTCGATTAGGACTAGACAGCCCTGGTTTTTGTGTTATATTGGCAGGGCAAGTGTGATGCTTGTTTCTGTTCAACTAGTGCTTTCCGCCCCGACTTCCCTCGGGGCTTTTTTTTGCCCGGCATCCGAGAGCGCGCGTGCTATGCTCCCACGCAACGGCGAGGAGGCGAAACGATGAAAGCGGCGGAACTGCTGGTGCGCTGCCTGGAAGAGGAGGGCGTGCGCTTCATCTACGGCGTGCCGGGCGAGGAGAACCTGGATGTGATGGACGCCCTGCTCGGTTCGTCCATCCGTTTCATCACCACCCGCCATGAGCAGGGCGCGGCCTTCATGGCCGACGTGGAGGGGCGGCTCACCGGACGGCCGGGGGTATGCCTGTCCACCCTGGGGCCCGGGGCCACCAATCTGGTCACCGGCGTGGCCGACGCCAATCTGGATCACGCGCCGCTGGTGGCCATCGCCGGCCAGGCCGCCACCAACCGCCTGCACAAGGAATCACACCAGGTGCTGGATCTGGTCAACTTGTTCCAGCCCATCACCAAATACGCCACCCAGATCCTCAATCCGGAAATCATCCCGGAGGTGGTGCGCAAGGCTTTCAAGACTGCCGGCAGCGCCAAGCAGGGCGCCTGTTTCATCGAGTTTCCGGAAAACATCGCCCACATCGCCGACGTGGAGGCACGGCCCCTGCGCCCGGTGCCGGTGACCCTGCCCCATCCTGCGCCGGAACGGGTGGCAGCAGTGGCCGAGGTGATCAGCCAGGCCCAGTTTCCCCTGATCCTGGCCGGCAACGGCGTGGTGCGCGCCCGCTGCTGCGACGCCCTGGTGGCCTTCGCCGAAAAGCTGAACATTCCGGTGGTCACCACCTTCATGGCCAAGGGCGCGATCCCGGATTCCCACCGTCTGTCCCTGGGCACGGTGGGCCTGCAGGCCCACGATTACGTCTCCTGCGGCTTCGATCGGGCCGACGTCATCATCTGCGTGGGCTACGACTTGGTGGAATATCCGCCCCGACTGTGGCACCGCTCGGGGGACCGCAAGATCCTCCACATCGACACCCACCCGGCAGAAGTGGATGCCTTCTACCAGGTAACGGACGGCGCGCTGGGAGATTTCCGCGCCACGCTCGCAGCCGTGGCCGGACAGGCCCGGCCCTACCACGGGGCCTTGCACGAGCGCCTGCACGAGGCCATTTTGCGGGAGCTGCATGCAGACGACGATGACGTGGAGTTTCCGGTCAAGCCCCAGCGCATCGTCGCCGACCTGCGTCGGGCACTCGGTCCCGAGGACATCGTCATCTGCGACGTGGGCGCACACAAGATGTGGATGGCGCGCATGTATCCCTGCGAACGCCCCAACACCTGCATCATCTCCAACGGTTTCGCCAGCATGGGCATCGCCGTCCCGGGCGCAGTGGCGGCCAAGCTCAATTTTCCCGAACGCAAGGTGGTGGCAGTGACGGGAGACGCCGGCTTCCTGATGAATTCCCAGGAAATCGAGACCGCCATGCGCCTGAAGCTGCCTGTAGTGATCCTGATCTGGAACGACGAATCCTACGGGCTCATCGAATGGAAGCAACAGATCCACTTCGGCCGCACCGCCCACGTGCGCTTCACCAATCCGGATTTCGTGAAATACGCCCAGGCTTTCGGCGCGCGGGGCTGGCGCATCTCGCGCACCGAGGAACTGCTGCCGGTGCTGCGCGAAGCCCTGGCCTGCGACACCGTGGCCATCATCGACTGCCCGGTGGACTATCGGGAGAACCTGCGGCTGACCCAGAAATTGGGCGAGATGGTCTGCCCCATTTGACCCGCACGGGCGCGCTTCAGGCGAAGAAGCCCTTGTCCCACAACTCCAGGGTGAGGCGCACGTAATCGCGCGCGCCGGGGCTCGAAGGCGCAAAGGCCAGCACATCCTTGCCCACGGTGGGACTGGTGGCGAGGGCCACGTTCTCCACCACGCGGGTTTCACACACTTCCTCCCCGAAGCGCTCGCGCAGCTTGTCGTGGATCTCGAAGGCGAGCTTGCGCCGGGCGTCGAAACGGGTGAGCACGATGCGTTTCTCGATCCGCCGGCCCAGCGGCCCCTCCAGGGCGCGCAGGGCGAGGTCCAGCTTGTGCACGCCCTGGAAGGACAGGAAATCCGCCGAAACCGGCACCAGGACCCGGTCGGCGGCGAGGATGGCATTGAGGGACAGCACCCCCAGCATGGGACAGCAGTCGATGAGGATGGGCACGCCCTCCCGTGCCAACTCCTCCTCCAGGCCCTGCTTCAGCCGGCGCGCCGCACTGGCGCTCCTGCCGTGCAGGGCCTCGATCTTGGACAGCTCCATGTGGGCGGGGATCACCCGCACCCCGTTGGGCAGTTCCCGGGTGAGCTGGGCCAGCACCTTCTCCTCGCGGAAGAAGGCGGCCACGGAATCTGCGCCCGCGATCTGCCCGAGGCCCACGGACAGGGTGAGATGGGCCTGGGGATCGAGGTCGATGGCGATGGGATCCTTGCCCATGCGGGCCAGGGCCGCCGCCACGTTGAGGGTAGTGGTGGTCTTGCCCACCCCCCCTTTCTGGTTGAATACGGCGATGACCGCCAAGAAGCCGCTCCTGCGCCGAACCTCTCTAGTTTACCGGGCGAAGCGGAGCTTGGCGACGGCCGTCACACCCGGAGGGCGTCCAGGGCCTTGCCTGCAGCCAGCCAGTCCTGCACCCACTTGGGCTTGCGGCCGCGCCCGCTCCAGGTCTGCTGGGGATTGTCCGGGTTGCGGTACTTGGCCGCGGTGCGGCGCGCCCGAGCCGGCGCCTTGCGCCGCCGGCCAGGCGCGCGCTTGCGGCCGCCACCCAGAAGCTCCTCCAGCTCGAACCCGCGGGCCGCGGCGACGGCTGCCAGCTCCTTCAGCGCCTTCTTCTTCTCCGCGGTGGCGCGGCGCGCGATCTCCTTCTCCACGCGAGCCTTGAGCGACTTGAGTTCCTTGAGGGAAAGCGTCTTGAGGTCCATTTTTCTCCTTTTCCGGGAAGGGTCAGGCCTTTACTTTATAGCTCGGCCCCGGCGCGGCGCCCGCGCCCCTACCATTCTACTCCGCCGCGCGCTGTGCTGGGCAAGCCTCATTCCACGGTGACGGACTTGGCCAGGTTGCGCGGCTTGTCCACGTCGGTGCCTTTCTGGAGCGCGGCATGGTAGGCGAGCAACTGCACCGGGATGGCATGCACCACCGGCGACAGCACCCCGGCATGGCGCGGCGTGCGGATCACGTGCACGCCTTCAGATTCCGTGAAATGGCTGTCCAGGTCGGCGAACACGTACAGCTCGCCGCCCCGGGCGCGCACTTCCTGCATGTTGGACTTGAGCTTTTCCAGCAGGGCATCGTTGGGCGCGATCACCACCACCGGCATATTGCTGTCTACCAGCGCGAGGGGCCCATGCTTGAGCTCGCCCGCGGGATAGGCCTCGGCGTGGATGTAGGAGATTTCCTTGAGTTTGAGCGCGCCTTCCAGGGCAATGGGATAGTGCACGCCGCGGCCCAGAAAAAGGGCGTGCTCCTTGCTGGCGAAGCGCTCCGCCCAGACCTGGATCTGCGGTTCGAGATTGAGGGCATGCTGGACGCTGCCCGGCAGCTGGCGCAGGGCGTCCAGGTAGGCCGCCTCCCGGTCCGGAGGCAGGCGGCCCGCCAGTTTGGCAAGCGTCGCGGTGAGAACGAACAACGCCACGAGCTGGGTGGTGAAGGCCTTGGTGGAAGCGACACCGATCTCGGCGCCGGCGCGGGTGTAGAACACCAGACGGGAAGCACGGGGAATGGCGCTTTCCTGCACGTTGCAGATGGACAGGGTGAGCTCCTGCCCCAGGGATTTGGCGTATTTCAGCGCCTCCAGGGTGTCCAGCGTCTCGCCGGACTGGGAGATGGTCACCACCAGCTGGTCGGGGCGCGCCACCACCGGACGATAGCGGTATTCGCTGGC
Source organism: Burkholderiales bacterium (assembly GCA_037478575.1). Lineage (GTDB taxonomy): Bacteria > Pseudomonadota > Gammaproteobacteria > Burkholderiales > Thiobacteraceae > Thiobacter. The sequence continues at coordinate 4,426 of JBBFMG010000053.1, forward strand.
AATGTCCACGGCACAGGGAATGCCGGCTATGGCCTCCAGCCAGTAGCGGGCCACCGAGCCTGCATAGAAGCTGGTGCCGCAGGCCAGGATCTGCACGCTCTGCACGCCGGACAGCAGGGCCGCCGCGTCGGCCCCGAACAGCTCGGGCACGAAACCCCGCTCCAGCACGGGCTCGATGGTGTCGGCGAGGGCCCGCGGCTGCTCGTGGATTTCCTTTTGCATGAAGTGGCTGTAGGGGCCGAGCTCCAGGGAAGCCAGCGAGACATCGCTCACGTGGATGCGCGGCTCCACCAGTCGCCCCGCGCGATCATGGACTTCCACGCCGTCGCGGCGCACGATGGCCACGTCGCCTTCCTCCAGATAGATCACCCGGCGGGTGCTGGCCAGCACGGCGGAGACATCGGAGGCGATGAAGTTTTCGCCTTCGCCCAGGCCGATCAGCAGCGGACAACCCATGCGCGCCACCACCAGCTCGTCCGGATCGTCCAGGGCCACCACCGCGATGGCATAGGCGCCCACCAGCTCCTCCACCGCGGCGCGCACCGCCTGGTAGAGGTCATGGCGCTGCTGGTAGTGATGGTGCACCAGATGGGCAATGACTTCGGTGTCGGTCTGGGACTCGAATTCGTAGCCCAGCGCGCGCAGCGCCTCGCGCTTGGCCTCGTGGTTCTCGATGATGCCGTTGTGCACCACCGCGATCAGTCCCCGCGAGACGTGGGGATGGGCGTTGGGTTCGGTCACGCCGCCATGGGTGGCCCAGCGGGTGTGACCGATGCCGATTTCTCCCTGGAGGTTCATGCCCCGGGCCGCGGACTCCAGTTCCGCCACGCGGCCCACGCGGCGCACGCGCCGGATCTCGCCATTGATCACCGCCACACCGGCGGAGTCGTAGCCACGGTATTCCAGCCGGCGCAGGCCTTCGATGAGCAGGGGAACGACGTTGCGCCGCGCGATGGCGCCTACGATGCCGCACATGGATGTTCTCCGTCAGGATGCAGGCCCGGGCCGCGGGCGGCCAGGCCCCTTACTTCTTCTTCACCGGCCGCTCCCAGCCTTCGATGGTGGTCTGTTTGACGCGGGACAGGGTGAGCTTGCCCGCCGGCGCATCGCGGGTGAGGGTGGTGCCCGCCCCCAGGGTGGCGCCCGCACCCACTGTCACCGGCGCCACCAGCTGAGTGTCGGAGCCGATGAAGGCGTCGTCCTCGATCACCGTGCGGTGCTTGTTGGCACCATCATAATTGCAGGTGATGGTGCCGGCGCCGATGTTGACGCGCCGGCCGACGCTGGCATCGCCCACATAACTCAGGTGGTTCACCTTGCTGCCCGCGCCAATCTGGCTGGCCTTGATCTCCACGAAATTGCCGATGTGGACTTCGTTAGCGAGACTCGTGCCAGGACGGATGCGGGCGAACGGGCCGACGCGGCAGCCGGGGCCGATCTCGGCGCCGTCGATGTGGCTAAAGGCCTGAATCCGCGTGTCTTCCGCGACGATCACGTCCTTCAGCACACAGTGGGGCCCGACCTGCACCCGGTCCCCCAGATGCACCCGGCCCTCGAACACGCAGTTGACATCGATGACGACATCCCGACCGCAGGTGAGGGTACCGCGCACGTCGATGCGCGCCGGGTCCAGGATGTGGGTGCCGGCCCCCGCCAGGGCGCTGGCGAGATTGCGCTGATAGATGCGCTCCAGCTCGGCCAGCTGCAGCTTGGTGTTGACCCCCAGCACCTCCCATTCGTGATGGGGATGCACCGTCTCGATGGGCAGCCCCTCCGCCACCGCCATGGCGATGATGTCGGTCAGGTAATACTCTCCCTGGGCATTGGCGTTGGAAAGCCGGCCCAGCCAGTCACCCAGACGGGCGGTGGGCGCAGCCAGAATGCCGGTATTGACTTCGGTGATGGCCTTCTCCCGGGCACTGGCGTCCTTCTGCTCGACGATGCGCAGCACCCGCCCGGCCTCGCCGCGCACGATGCGCCCGTAGCCGGTGGGATCCTGGAAATGGGCGGTGAGCAGTGTCAGCCGATCGGGACCGGCGTGATCCAGCAGGCGGCGCAGAGTGGCCTCCGGCGTCAGGGGCACATCGCCGTAGAGGACCAGCGTGACACCGCCACCCACCAGGTGGGGCAGGGCCTGGGCGACGGCGTGGCCGGTGCCCAATTGTTCCGCCTGATGCACCCAGTGAATGTCCGGGCCCGGAATCGCCGCCGGCACCGCGTCGCCACCGTAGCCATAGACCACGCACAGGCGCGCGGGAGCAAGGCGGCGCGCCGTATCCACCACATGCTGCAGCAGGGGCCGTCCTGCGAGGGGATGCAGCACCTTGGGCAGGTCGGAATACATGCGGGTGCCCTTGCCCGCGGCAAGAACGACGACATTGAGGGGTGAAGTCATGGAGGAGCCCGGGGATCGGATCAGCGTTGGTGTCCTGAAAAACCGCCGTCAGGCGCGCCGGGAGTGGGTGCGAGCCAAGGCCGGCCGCGATGTTCCCGATTATAAACCGCCGGCATGGCGGCAACCCAAACGAAAAAGGCGGCCGAAGCCGCCTCCTTCCTGCCTGCGGGGGGCCTATTTCTGCTTGCGCAGGCGCTGGATCGCCGCCAGCTGGGCCACGGCCTCTGCCAGCTCGGCCTGCGCCTTGGCGATCTCCATGGCGCCGGTGCGATTCTTCATGGCCTCCTCGGCGGCGCGCTTGGCTTCCAGCGCCCTGGCCTCGTCCAGGTCCTTGCCGCGCACCGCGCTGTCCGACAGCACGGTGACCACGTCCGGCTGGACTTCCAGAAGCCCGCCGTTGACCCAGATCAGTTCTTCCTCTTCCTGATCCGGCACCTTCACCCGCACCGAACCGGGCTTGAGGCGGGTAACCAGGGGCGCATGGCGCGGATAGACGCCCAGTTCCCCGGCTTCCCCGGGCAGGATCACGAACTCGGCCGGGCCGGAATAGAGCAGCTGCTCCGCGCTCACCACGTCCACGTGTATTGTCATTGCCATACCTTTGCTTTCCCCTCAGGGTCTCGCCGGGTGCAGGGAAGCGGGGGCCACCCCGCTGCCTGCCTCACTGGAGCGTCTTCGCCTTTTCGACGGCTTCCTCGATGGTGCCCACCATGTAGAAGGCCTGCTCCGGCAGATGGTCGTACTCGCCATTGACGATGGCCTTGAAGCCCTTGATGGTCTCCTTGAGGGGCACGTACTTGCCGGGCGCACCGGTGAACACCTCGGCCACGAAGAAGGGCTGGGAGAGGAAGCGCTGGATCTTGCGGGCTCGGGCCACCACCAGCTTGTCCTCGGGGGAGAGTTCGTCCATGCCCAGGATGGCGATGATGTCACGCAGTTCCTTGTAGCGCTGCAGGGTGGCTTGCACCTGGCGCGCCACGTTGTAGTGCTCCTCGCCCACCACCAGCGGATCCAGCTGGCGGGAGGTGGAATCCAGGGGATCCACAGCGGGGTAGATACCCAGGGCGGCGATGTCCCGGGACAGCACGACGGTGGCATCCAGGTGGCCGAAAGTGGTGGCCGGCGACGGGTCGGTCAGGTCGTCCGCCGGCACGTACACCGCCTGGATGGAGGTGATGGAGCCCACCTTGGTGGACGTGATGCGCTCCTGCAGCTTGCCCATTTCTTCCGCCAGCGTGGGCTGGTAGCCCACCGCGGAGGGCATGCGGCCCAGCAGCGCCGACACCTCGGTACCGGCCAGGGTATAGCGGTAGATGTTGTCGATGAACAGCAGCACGTCCCGGCCCTCGTCGCGGAAGTATTCCGCCATGGTGAGTCCGGTGAGGGCCACGCGCAGACGGTTGCCCGGCGGCTCGTTCATCTGGCCATAGACCAGGGCCACCTTGTCCAGCACGCCGCCTTCCTTCATCTCGTGGTAGAAGTCGTTGCCCTCGCGGGTGCGCTCACCCACACCGGCGAACACGGAGTAGCCCGAGTGCTCCACCGCGATGTTGCGGATGAGCTCCATCATGTTCACGGTCTTGCCCACGCCTGCGCCACCGAACAGGCCGACCTTGCCGCCCTTGGCGAAGGGGCAGATGAGGTCGATCACCTTGATGCCGGTTTCCAGAAGCTCCCGCGAGGCGGCCAGCTCGTCGAACTTGGGCGCGTGACGATGAATGGAGGCGGTCTGTTCGGCACCGATGGGGCCCTTCTCGTCGATGGGGCGGCCCAGCACGTCCATGATGCGGCCCAGGGTCTTGGGACCCACCGGCACCGAGATGGGGGCGCCGGTGTTGTCCACCTTGAGGCCACGGCGCAGGCCATCGGTGGACCCCAGCGCGATGGTGCGCACCACGCCGTCACCCAGCTGCTGCTGCACCTCCAGCGTGAGATCGGTACCGACGACTTTCAGCGCATCGTAAACCTTGGGCATCGAGGCGCGATCGAACTGCACGTCGATCACCGCACCGATACACTGAACGATAGTTCCTTGGCTCATGGTCGTTTCCTAAATTAGTCCAGATTCGAAATCTTTCGTGCTTGCCGCAGGGCGCAGGGAAAACGCTCCGCAAGTTTTGCGTGCACCGGGGTCCTTAGACCGCCGATGCGCCGCCGACGATCTCCGACAGCTCCTTGGTGATGGCCGCCTGACGGGTCTTGTTGTACACCAGGGTCAGCTCGTCGATCAGGTTGCCGGCGTTGTCGCTGGCCGCCTTCATCGCCACCATGCGCGCACTCTGCTCGGAGGCCATGTGTTCCGCCACGGCCTGGTACACCGTGTATTCCACGTAGCGCTTGAGCAGCGTGTCGATCACGACCTTGGCATCCGGCTCGTAGATGTAGTCCCAGTGATGCTCGAAGATGCCCCGGTCCTCACCCCCCTCGATGCGGGACAGCTGGTCCGGCTGGTCCACGATGGGCGCAAGCTGCATCATCACCGGCTCCTGCTTCATGGTGTTCACGAACACCGTCGAGCAGAGATGGATTTCGTCGATCTCGCCCGCCATGTACTTGTCGAGCATCACCGTCACCGGCGGCAGGAGCTTGTCCATGTGGGGCGTATCACCCATGTGGGTGAGATAGGACACGACGTTGGCGTTCATGCGCTGCATGAAGCCGAAGCCCTTGTTGCCGATGGCGCACACCTGCACCTGTTTGCCCTGGGCGTCCCATTCGCGCATCTTCGCCAGCGCCACGCGCAGGACGTTGGTATTGAGACCGCCGCACAGGCCCTTGTCCGAGGTGACCACGATCAGCCCCACCGCCTTCACCTGCTCGCGTTTCTGCAGCAGGGGGTGGCGATACTCGGTGCGGGCGTAGCTCATGCGGCGCATCACGGCGCGGATCTTGGCCCCATAAGGACGCGCGGCACGCATGCGCTCCTGCGCCTTGCGCATCTTGGAGGCCGCCACCATCTCCATGGCCTTGGTGATCTTGCGCGTGTTCTTGACGCTGTTGATCTTGGCACGAATCTCGCGGCTGCTAGCCATTGTGTTTCCTCAAGCAGTGAAGGCAGGCCTGCCGTCCATCCTCAGTACGTGCCCGTCTTCTTGAAGTCCTCGACAGCGGCGGCGAGTTCCTTCTCGGTGGCCTCGTCGAGGTCGTTGGTGGCGGAGATCTTGTCCAGGATGTGCGGGTACTTGCTCTTGATGTGGGCCTGCAGCGCCGACTCGAAGGCCAGCACCTTCTTCACGTCCACGTCGTCGAGATAGCCCCGGTTGACCGCGAACAGGGACACCGCCATCTGGGCCACGCTCATGGGGCTGAACTGGGGCTGCTTCATTAGCTCGGTGACCCGCTTGCCGCGCTCCAGCTGCTTGCGTGTGGCCTCGTCCAGATCGGAGGCGAACTGGGCGAACGCCGCCAGCTCGCGGTACTGGGCCAGCGCCAGACGCACGCCACCGCCCAGCTTCTTGATCACCTTGGTCTGGGCGGCACCGCCCACGCGGGACACCGAGATACCCGCGTTGATGGCGGGCCGGATGCCGGCGTTGAACAGGTCGGTCTCCAGGAAGATCTGGCCGTCCGTGATGGAAATCACGTTGGTGGGCACGAAGGCGGTCACGTCACCGGCCTGGGTTTCGATGATGGGCAGGGCGGTGAGCGAGCCGGTGCGCCCCTTCACCTCGCCGTTGGTGAATTTCTCCACGTACTCCTCGTTCACCCGCGCCGCGCGTTCCAGCAGGCGGCTGTGCAGGTAGAACACGTCACCCGGATAGGCCTCGCGGCCCGGCGGACGGCGCAGCAGCAGGGAGATCTGGCGATAGGCCCAGGCCTGCTTGGTCAGGTCGTCATAGACGATGAGGGCATCCTGGCCGCGGTCGCGGAAATATTCGCCCATGGCGCAGCCCGCGTAGGGAGCGATGTACTGCATCGCCGCGGAATCCGAGGCGGAAGCGGCCACCACGATGGTGTACTCCATGGCGCCGTACTCTTCCAGCTTGCGCACCACGTTGGCGATGGTGGAGGCCTTCTGGCCAATCGCCACGTAGATGCAGAACATGTTCTGCCCCTTCTGGTTGATGATGGCGTCCACCGCCACGGCGGTCTTGCCGGTCTGGCGGTCGCCGATGATCAGCTCCCGCTGGCCGCGTCCGATGGGCACCATGGAGTCGATGGCCTTGAGACCGGTCTGCACCGGCTGGGACACCGACTTGCGCGCGATGACGCCAGGGGCGATCTTTTCCACGGGGGAGGTGAGCTTGGCATTGATCGGGCCCTTGCCGTCGATGGGACGGCCCAGGGCATCCACCACGCGGCCCAGGAGTTCGGGGCCCACCGGCACCTCCAGGATGCGGCCGGTGCACTTGACCGTGTCGCCCTCGGTGATGTGCTCGTAATCACCCAGCACCACCGCGCCCACGGAGTCACGCTCCAGGTTGAGCGCGAGACCGAAGGTGTCGCCCGGGAATTCCAGCATTTCCATGGCCATCACGTCGGACAGCCCGTGGATGCGCACGATGCCGTCCGTCACGGACACCACCGTGCCCTGGGTACGGGTGTCCGCGCCGGTTTCCAGGCCCTGGATCTTGTTCTTGATCAGTTCGCTGATTTCAGAGGGATTGAGTTGCATAGCTACTCCTAAGATTTGAGCGCGGACGCCATTTTGGCGAGCTGGCCGGCCACGGAGCCGTCGATCACCACGTCACCCACGGTGATGCGCGCACCGCCGATGAGGTCCGGCTCCACCCGGGTGCTGACTTTCACGCGGCGCCCGAAGCGCTTCTCCAGCCCCAGGGCCAGTTCCACGGCCATGAGCGAATCCATGCCCAGGTCGTGCAGCGGCCGCTCGGGATCGATGCGCTCCACGCTCAGGGACAGGATCTGCGCCACTTCCTGCAAGAC
>JBBFMG010000054.1:0-11673 GCA_037478575.1 Burkholderiales bacterium
GCATTGAGGGCGAGCAAATTGGTCTGGTCGGCGATTTCCTTGATGGTGTTGACGATGGCACCGATCTCTCCGGAAATGGCTTCTAGCTCCGCGATGCCCCTCGACGCCTGGCGCACGGTGTCGGCGATGCGGGCGATTTCCTGCGCGGCCTCGTGCACCACCCGGGCGCCATTCTCCGCCGCCTGTCCCGCCTGTTGCGCGGCGTTCCTGGCATCGTTGGCATTGGCTTCCACGTGGTCCATGGACACCGACAGTTCCTCCACCGTGGCGGCCATGGCAGACGTGGCTTCCGAGGTGCTCGCCGCGTCGTTGGCCACGGCATGGGCGGACTCCTCGGTCCCGGCGGCGGCCAGGGTCATGCGGATGGCCCCATGGCGCATCTCGAAGGCGAGCTCGTAGAGGCGGTTGCGCATCTGCTGCAGGCGGTCCATGAGTACGCCCACTTCGTTGTTCCCCAGGTTGGGGATGGACAGGCGCAACTGCCCACGTGCAACCTCGTCCGCCACCTCCCCCGCCTTTTTGAGCCCCAGGCTCGCCCGCCGCCAAGTATCGAAGGCAAGCCCGACGAAGAGTAGGGCGCCTGCCGCCGCGATCTCGAAGAAGAGGGGGTTCCCCCGCGCCTGGACCGCCACCACCACACTCATGGCGACACCGGCCAGCCCCAACAGGGCGATCCGGGTGGACAGACGGACATCGGCGAGCCTGTGGGAGACCCGGGTCAGCCAGCCCCGGAATCCGGGGGGAATGACCCGACCCCCGTCGAGACGGAACCCCTCCCCGGCCCGCATGCGGGCGTAGAGGGTTTCTGCTTCTGCCACCTCCTCCCGCGTGGGCTGCAGCCGCACGCTCATGTAGCCGCTGCCGTCCGGGAGCGGGGTCGCGGTGGCCTTCACCCAGTAGTGGTCGCCATTCTTGCGCCGGTTCTTGACCATGCCGCTCCAGGCGCGCCCGGATTTGAGGGTCGCCCACAGGTCACGGAACGCCTCCTGCGGCATGTCCGGATGGCGGATGATGTTGTGGGGCTGGCCGATCAACTCCTCCCGGGTGAAGCCCGAGTATTCGACGAAGTCGTCGTTCACATAGGTGATGAGCCCCTTGAGGTCGGTGTGGCTGACAATGGAACAGTCCGGCCGCACCGGGTATTCACGCTGGGTGACGGGTTGGTTGTTGCGCATGTTTTTCTCCTTCTGCTGCCGGGGGCCGCCCGCCGGTCATGTTTCTGCAACAATAACGGCGGCGGGGAGAAAAACTTGAGCCGGCAAAAGGGTGTCAGGCTCCGGCGGGCAGTCCCAGGGCGGTCCGGTAGGGGACGCCGGGAAAATGGAAGGGTACCGGTCCTTCCGGCTTCGCGTGGAGGAACTGCTGCACGAAGGGATCCGGGGAGGCCACCATTTCTGCGGTGGGGCCGGCGGCGGCGATTTTGCCGTCGAGAATCAGGTAGATGTAATCCACCACCTTGAGGGATTCGCTCACGTCGTAGGTGACCACGATGGAGGTGACACCCAGGGCGTCGTTGAGCTTGCGGATCAGGTTGGCGATGACGTTGAGGGAAATCGGGTCCAGCCCCGCGAAGGGCTCGTCGTAGATGAGGATTTCGGGATCCATGGCGATGGCGCGGGCGAGCGCCACCCGGCGCGCCATGCCGCCGGAGAGCTCGCTGGGGTAGAGGTCACGGGCGCCCCGCAGCCCCACCGCGTCCAGCTTCATGAGGACCAGATCGCGGATCATGCGCTCCGGCAGGTCGGTGTGCTCCCGCAGGGGGAAGGCGATGTTGTCGAACACGGTGAGATCGGAAAACAGCCCCCCTGCCTGGAACATCATCCCCATCTTGCGCCGCAGCCGGTAAAGCGCGTCGTTGTCCAGCTCGTGCACGATCTGCCCGTCCACCTTCACCTGCCCGCGGTGGGGCCGCAGCTGGCCGCCGATGTGCCGCAGCAGGGTGGTCTTGCCGCAGCCGGACGCTCCCAGGATGGCACACACCTTGCCCCGGGGCACCGCGAGATCGATGCCTTTCAGGATCGCATTGTCGTTGTAGGAAAAATGCAGGTCCGTGATTTCGATGACGGGGTCGGTGCTGTCCATGGCGAGCGTCCTGGCAAGCCGGCGGCCGCTATTGCGGGCCGGCGCCCCGCGGCGCGGGGGCATTTTCGATGATCAGGGTGAGGGTCTGGTCTCCCAGGGAGAAGGCTTCTTTCACCGTGCCCGTCACTTCCAGCCGTTCACCCCGGTTGGGCAGCGGTCGCTCGGTGACCACGGTGATGGTGCCGGTGCCGTCGTCCAGCGTGAAATACTTGACGAAGATCAGGGAGAATACGCTCTTTACCTCACCCCGCACCCTGACCGTCTTTTCCGCATAGTCCCGGGGGTGGGCGAGGATTTCGCCAATGGGCGTGACCGCCGTGCAGGCGGCGAGCGCGACCGCCGCCAAGGCGGAAATGAGGCGCACAAGGGAAACAGGCATGGTGTCTTTCGTCGGGGCAACCGAGGACGCAAGTATAACCGCCTGGGCAGGCACCGCGGCAGGCTTCGGTGCACAATGATGGAGCCGAACCCCTGCGCTGTCGGGCCCTGTCATGGAACCTCGCTGGATCGTCTATATGCTGCGCTGCCGCGACGGCAGCCTTTATACCGGCATCACCACCGACCTGGCCGCGCGCCTGGCCGCCCACAACGCGGGGCGCGGTGCAAGATACACCCGCGGCCGGCTGCCCGTAACACTGGTCTATCAGGAGCCGGCTGCCGACCGCAGTGCGGCCCTGCGCCGGGAACGGGCCATCAAGCGCCTGCGGCCGGCAGCCAAGCGGCGCCTCATCGCCGGTGCGCCCTGACGGATCCCGCCCCGTTCACGATCTTGGTCTAGACTGAGACACGGGCGGCGCACAGCACCCCGAGTCCTCTGACCCCTTGTTCAGGAGCGCACCATGGCCGATCCGAAATCCACGTCTTCGCCACCCCTGCAGGTGACACCCGAGGAACGCTTCCGCATGATCGCCGAGGCCGCGTATTTCCGCGCGGAGCGGCGTGGCTTCGTCGGGGGCGATCCGGTACAGGACTGGCTCGAGGCCGAAGCGGAAATCGACCGCATGCTCGCCAGCGGCAGGCTGCCCGAATCGCTGAGCGCGAAGCAGCGTTTTCAGATCCAGCTGGAAAACGAACTGAGGGAGCTGGAGGCCCGCATCGAGGCCCTCAGGGTCCAGGCCAGTCTCGCCAAGCTGGAGCTCCGCAGCGAGTTCGAGAAGGAGCTGGAAGCCCTGGAAGTGCTGCGCAACCGGTTGCGGGGCCGCCTGGAGGACATTCGCGCACGCGCCGAGGGCGCCTGGGAGGATCTCAAAAGCGGCGCCGAGCAGGCCTGGGAGGATCTGCGCAAGGCCCTGGACCGGGTGACGGACCGGTTCCGCTGAAACCGGCCTCGGGCCGGGTCCCTGCAAGCCAACGGTAAACCACCATGAAGCTCACCTCACCTGCTTTTGCCAACGGCGGCGAGATTCCCGCCGCCTATACCTGTGACGGCCGCGACGTATCGCCCCCGCTGGCGTGGAGCGAGGTGCCGGCCGGCACCCACAGCCTGGTGCTCATCGTCGATGATCCGGACGCCCCGGACCCGGCCGCACCGCGCATGGTGTGGGTGCACTGGGTGCTCTATAACCTCCCGCCGGCGATCATGGAACTGCCGGAAGGGGCAGCCGTGCCCGCCGGTGCCAGCGCCGGAATCAACGACTTCCGGCGCACGCGCTATGGCGGACCCTGTCCGCCCATCGGCCGGCACCGGTATTTCTTCAAGCTCTATGCCCTCGATACGCGGCTGCCGGAAATGGGGGCCGCCAGCAAGGCCCAGCTGGAGCGTGCCATGTCCGGACACGTGCTGGCCGAGGCCGTGCTCATGGGCACCTACGAGCGGCGCGGCTAGCCCGGGCCCGCGGGCGCGGTGGCCCAGGGCTTGGCGCAATCCCGGTCAATGATCCGGCCCGGGCCAGGATGAAGTCCCGTTCCTGCCTCGATGCCGCGCTGGACTACCTCGCCCGCGGCTGGTCGGTGGTGCCGGTGCGCGCGCGGGAGAAGCGCCCGCTCGTTGCCTGGCAGCCGTATCAGCAGACCCGGCCCACGCCCGCGGAGGTGCGGGACTGGTTCACACGCTGGCCCGATGCCAACGTGGGCATCGTCACCGGCGTCCTGTCCGGGCTCGTGGTACTGGACGTGGATCCCGCCCATGGGGGCGAGCAAAGTCTCGCCCGTCTGGAGCGGGAGCATGGGCCCCTGCCGGTGACCGTGGAGGCGATCTCGGGCGGCGGCGGGCGGCATCTCTATTTCGCCCATCCGGGCGGCGAGGTGCGCGGCGACGGCGGCCTCATCGTCGCGCCGCCGTCGCGGCACCCCTCGGGGCGACGCTACACCTGGCGCGCCGGCCACGCGCCCGGGGAATGTGGGCTGGCGCCCCTGCCGCGCTGGCTGTTGCCGGGTGCGGCGGCACGCACGGGCCACCCCCTGGCCTACTGGCGGGAACTCGTCGCGCGCGGCGTGCCGGAAGGGCGGCGCAACAGCACCCTGGCCTCGCTGGCCGGCCATCTCCTCTGGCACGGGGTGGATCCCGACGTGGTCGCCGAACTCCTGTTGTGCTGGAACCGCAGCCGCTGCCAGCCGCCCCTGTCGGACGAGGAGGTGCTGCGCACCGTGGCCAGCATCACCCGCCTGCACCAACGGGAGGAGGGCGCCGGCTGAGGCGGTCGGTGTCGCACGGCTTGACGCCCGCGCGCCGCGGGCGCAAGCTGCCAAAATGTTGCCCGCCCCTTCCCGCCCCCTGGATACGGCGGAACTCGCCCGACTCGAACACTTCCTGCGTTCCCGCGCCTGCGGCCCGGACGCCATGGGGGTGTCGCGCGCCCATGGCTTCCTCACCGCCGGCGTGTGTGGGCCGGAAGGCCTGGCACCCGACGAATGGATCCGCCTGGTATTCGACGAACCGGTGTTCGAAAGCGGCGAGCAGGCGCAGGAGATGCTGGGCCTGGCGCTCGCCCTTTACCGGGATATCGAGCACGGCCTGGCCGTTGGGGCGTTCCGCCCGGTCCTGGAATACGTGCGGGCCAGCGGCGGCGCCGTGCACATTGACCCCCGTGCCTGGTGCGAGGGCTTCATCGCCGGCACCCAATTGTTCCGGGAGCACTGGACACGCGCCGCGCGCGAGACCTTGCAGGAACCGCTGGACGTGATCTTCCGCCTTGCCCGGCTGATTCCCGATGGGGGCACCCGGCACACGCGTCTGTGCCAGGCCCTGCCCCTGGCGGCCCAGGCAGTGTATGGGTTCTGGCGGGAAACGCCGCGCGAGTCGGCGTGAACCCGGATGGTTCATTGGACCGGGGCAGACCCGTCGCCCGCATCGACTCAATGCAAAAGCCGGGGGCCATGGAGGCCCTGCGTGCCTGTGCCGCGTTCCCATGGAAAATCCGGGTTGAAATGAGGCCAGGCGCGGACTAGGTTGAAAGGGGCGGGCCCTTGCGGCCGGGTGGCAGTGCCGCCCCACCGGGCCGGCCCCTTTCCGTGACCGACAAGGAGGGTTGCACCATGCTTGGCACGTTCCCTGTCACGTCCGGCAGCAAGCCGGACATTCCCCGCGATCCCGACGCCTCCCTCATGTCTGCCGACTGGAGCCGGGCGCAGGCCGAACGGGCGGCCCGCGCCGAGGGCCTCACGCTCACCGATGTCCACTGGGAGGTGATCCAGGCCCTGCGGGACTGGTTCCACCGCCATGAGGAGGCTGGCCTCCCCATCCACCTGCGCGACCTGCACGACGCGCTGGACGAAGCTTTCCATGCCCGCGGCGGCATCCGCTACCTCTACGAACTCTTCCCCGGTGGGCCGGTCGCCCAGGGTTGCCGGCTGGCGGGCATCCGGGCACCCTTCATCGCCCGCGACCCGGGGTTCGGCAGCGTCGCCTGAAGGAAAAGGCGGGGTCAGGTCTTTACTTTATAGCGTTGCCCAGGGGTCACCGCCGAAGCGCCTCCCACACGCCTACTTGGACTCTCCCATGTGGAGGGGGGAGTCATGTGGGAGCGGCTTCAGCCGCGATGAGCCCGGTCAACGCCGCGGGTCGCGGCTCGAGCGCCCTCCACAAGGGCAGCCAACCGCTGTGGCGGCGACTTGAGCCGCGCCAGGATGGTTGGACCGCCTTGGAGGCCGCGCCAAACGCCTTCAATGGGGATGGCCGCCGGCGGGAAGCGCCAGCCCTTGACCTCCGGTTTTCCCCCAGCGAGGGGAGCAGGCAAGCCCAGCAGTGTTCAAGCTCGCGGCCGAGCCGGCTGCCCCGCAAACGGGCTTAGTCCCAGCTCAGGGCGCCGCCGGTCTGGTATTCGATGACCCGGGTTTCGAAGAAGTTTTTCTCCTTCTTGAGGTCGATCATTTCGGCCATCCAGGGGAAGGGATTGGTGGCGCCGGGATAAAGTTCGTCCAGGCCGATCTGCTGGCAGCGGCGGTTGGCGATGAAGCGCAGGTATTCCTTGAACATGGGGGCATTAAGGCCCAGCACGCCGCGGGGCATGGTGTCTTCGGCATAGGCGTATTCCAGCTCCACGCCCCGGCGGATCAGGCCGCGGATTTCCTCGCGGAATTCCGGCGTCCACAGGTGCGGGTTTTCCATCTTGATCTGGTTGATGAGGTCGATGCCGAAGTTGCAGTGCATGGACTCGTCCCGCAGGATGTACTGGTACTGCTCGGCCGCGCCGGTCATCTTGTTCTGCCGCCCCAGGGCGAGGATCTGCACGAAGCCAACGTAGAAGAACAGCCCTTCCATGATGCAGGCGAACACGATGAGGCTCTTGAGGAGTTTCTGGTCGTTTTCCGGCGTGCCGGTTTTGAAGGCGGGATCGGTGAGGGTGTCGATGAAGGGGATGAGGAACTCATCCTTGGCGCGGATGCACGGCACCTCGTGGTAGGCGTTGAAGATTTCGCCTTCGTCCAGGCCCAGGCTTTCGACGATGTACTGGTAGGCGTGGGTGTGGATGGCTTCCTCGAAGGCCTGGCGCAGCAGGTATTGCCGGCATTCCGGCGCGGTGATGTGGCGGTAGGTGCCAAGCACGATGTTGTTGGCGGCCAGGGAATCGGCGGTGACGAAGAAACCCAGGTTGCGCTTGACGATGAGCCGCTCGTCCTCGGTGAGGCCGTTGGGATCCTTCCAGGTGGCGATGTCCCGGCTCATGTTGATTTCCTGGGGCATCCAGTGGTTGGCGCAGCCGGCCAGGTATTTTTCCCAGGCCCATTTGTACTTGAAGGGCACGAGCTGGTTGACGTCGGCGGCGCCGTTGATGACGCGCTTGTCCTCCACCCGCACGCGGCGGTATTTGATGTCATCGAAGTGCGGCTCAGGCTCGCGCGCGACGGCGTGGGCGCGGGGCAGGGGGGACAGGTCGTCTTCAAAGCTCAGCATGCTTCGTTCTCCTCGTTGGTGTTCGCTCGCTGTTCGGGTGGCTGTCACTGGCAGGCTTCGCATTCCTCGAAGCCGGGATCGCCCGGGCGCAGGGTGCACGCCTTGCCGGCGATTTCCGGCTCCGGCAGGCGCGTGCCGGACATGATGGGTGCGCCCGCGGCCACGGCGCCGAGCCCGCTCGCGGCACTTGCGGCGATGCCACCGTGGGCCGGCACCGCATTGAGCTCGCCGCCCTTGCCGGTGGATTTCTCGGCGGAGGTGGCGGCCAGGGTGCGCAGGTAGTAGGTGGTCTTGAGGCCGCGAATCCAGGCGAGCTTGTAGATTTCGTCCAGCTTTTTGCCGGAGGCGCCCGCCATGTAGATGTTGAGGGACTGGGCCTGGTCGATCCACTTCTGGCGGCGCGCCGCCGCTTCCACCAGCCACTTGGGCTCGATCTCGAAGGAGGTGGCATACAGGTGGCGCAGCTCCGCCGGCACCCGGTCGATGCGGGCAAGCGACCCGTCGAAGTACTTGAGATCGCCCACCATCACCTCGTCCCACAGGCCCAGCTTCTTGAGATCCGCCACCAGGTATTTGTTCACCACCGTGAATTCGCCCGAGAGGTTGGATTTCACGTAGAGGTTCTGGTAGGTGGGTTCGATGGAGGCCGACACGCCCACGATGTTGGCGATGGTGGCGGTGGGGGCGATGGCCAGGCAGTTGGAATTGCGCATGCCCACCTGTCGGATACGCTGGCGCAGGGCCTCCCAGTCCAGGGTTTCGGAATCGTCGTATTCCAGATAGCCGCCGCGCTCCTCGGCCAGCAGTTTCAGGCTGTCCTTGGGCAGGATGCCGCGATCCCACAGAGAGCCCCTGAAGGTGCTGTAGCGGCCCCGTTCCTCGGCCAGCTCCGTCGAGGCCCAGTAGGCGTAGTAGGCCACCGCCTCCATGGAACGGTCGGCGAATTCCACCGCCTCCTGGGAGGCGTAGGGAATGCGCAGCTCATAGAGGGCGTCCTGGAAGCCCATGATGCCCAGCCCCACGGGCCGGTGCTTGAGGTTGGAGGTGCGCGCCTTGCCCACGGCGTAGTAGTTGATGTCGATCACGTTGTCCAGCATGCGCATGGCGGTGCGGATGGTCTTCCTGAGTTTCTCGTGATCGAGCTTGCCGTCGCGGATGTGGTTCACCAGGTTCACCGAACCCAGGTTGCACACCGCGATTTCCGTATCCGAGGTGTTGAGGGTGATCTCGGTGCACAGGTTGGAGGAATGCACCACCCCCACGTGCTGCTGGGGACTGCGGATGTTGCAGGGATCCTTGAAGGTGATCCAGGGATGCCCGGTTTCGAACAGCATGGTGAGCATCTTGCGCCACAGCTGCACCGCGGACACCCGGCGGAAGTTTTTGATCTCGCCGCGCGCGGCCTTCTCCTCGTAGGCTACATAGGCGCGTTCGAATTCACGGCCATACTTGTCGTGCAGATCCGGCACCTCGTTGGGGGAGAACAGGGTCCACTCGCCGTTCTCCATCACCCGCTTCATGAACAGGTCGGGAATCCAGTTGGCGGTGTTCATGTCGTGGGTGCGCCGCCGGTCGTCGCCCGTGTTCTTGCGCAGCTCGAGGAACTCTTCGATGTCCAGGTGCCAGGTTTCGAGGTAGGAGCACACCGCCCCCTTGCGCTTGCCACCCTGGTTCACCGCCACGGCGGTGTCGTTCACCACCTTCAGGAACGGAATCACGCCCTGGGACTTGCCATTGGTGCCCTTGATGTGGGAGCCCAGAGCACGCACCGGCGTCCAGTCGTTGCCGAGGCCGCCGGCAAACTTCTGCAGCATGGCGTTTTCCTTGATGGCCTGGTAGATGCCTTCCAGGTCATCGGAGACCGTGGTGAGATAACAGCTCGAAAGCTGCGAATGGCGCGTGCCGGAATTGAACAGGGTGGGCGTGGAGCTCATGAAGTCGAACCGCGACAGCACGTCGTAGAACTCGATGGCGCGCGCCTCGCGGTCGATCTCGTTGAGGGCCAGGCCCATGGCCACGCGCATGAAGAAGATCTGGGGCAGCTCGATGCGCCGCTCGTCGATGTGCTGGAAATAACGGTCGTAAAGGGTCTGCAGCCCCAGATAGCCGAACTGCAGGTCACGCGAGGCGTCCAGGGCCGCGCCCAGGCGCGCGAGGTCGAACTGGGCCAGCCGCTCGTCCAAAAGCTCCGCCTCGATGCCCTTCTTGATGAAGCGCGGGAAATACTCGGCATAGCGGGTGGCCATCTCCGCCTGGGACACTTCCTCGCCCAGCACCTCGTAGCGGATGCTGTTGAGCAGCAGACGGGCGGAGACCTGGGAATAGGCCGGATCCTTTTCGATCATGGAGCGCGCGGCGAGGATGGTGCTCTTGCGCACTTCCTCCATGCGCACGCCGTCGTAGAGATCGCGCATCACCGCTTCCATGATGGCGTCGGGCGAAACCTGGTCGCCCAGCCCCTCGCAGGAGGCTTCGATCAGCGCCCGCAGACGCGCCACGTCCAGCGGCCGGCTCACGCCGTTCTCCACCACGTTGAGGGTGGGTGCCGGCTGCGCCGCCTGCTGCTTCTGCGCGGCGCGCGCCCGGGCGCGTTCCTCCCGGTAGAGCACATAGGCGCGCGCCACGTCGTGTTCGCCGGAGCGCATGAGCGCCAGTTCCACCTGGTCCTGGATGTCCTCGATATGGAAGGTGCCGCCGTTGGGCTGGCGGCGCATGAGCGCGTTCACCACCTGCTGCGTCAGCTGCTCCACCAGCTCGCGCACCCGCGCCGAGGCCGCGGCCTGGCTGCCCTTGACCGCGATGAAGGCCTTGGTCATGGCGATGGCGATCTTGTTGGGCTCGAACGCCACCACGCTGCCGTTGCGGCGGATGGTCTTGTAGTCGGCGTAGGGGCGGTCGTTCATGGTGGGCAAGGCGGCGTAATCGAGGGGGCGGGCGGAGGCGGAATCGGTGACGGCGGGGGACGGTTGCATGGGGTGGTCTCCTCTTTCTCGACGGGCTCTTTTTGGAAAAAGCTTAAAAATGACCAGCTTAGGCAGGCTACCCGGAACCACAATATCTTGTGGTCGAAGGTAGTCGAGGACCCCAATTCTAGGGATCCGGGGCCGGGTGTCAACAGCAACGTGCAAGGTCCCGCCAAAGGCCGCGCCACGGCCGCCGCAGGGGTGAATTGCGGGCATCGGGGTCCGGAGAAGGCCGGGTGCTATGATCCATACAAAAAGCCCGGGAGCCCCCACCATGAAAAACACCGCCGTGCTCCTCATCAGCTGCCCCGACCAGAAGGGTCTGGTGGCGGCCATCGCCGACTTCCTGCTGCGCCACGATGCCAACATCCTCCACGCCGACCAGCACCAGGACGCGGAGATGAAACTCTTCCTGATGCGGGTGGAGTGGGATCTCTCGGATTTCCGGCTGGATCTCTCGGACTTCGAAACCGCCTTCCGCCCGGTGGCGGAGAAGTTTTCCATGACCTGGCGCCTCGCCTTGTCCGCCCAGCGGCCGCGCATGGCGGTGTTCGTGTCCAAGTACGACCACTGTCTCGCGGATCTGCTCTACCGGCATCAGGCAGGCGAGCTCCACTGCGACATTCCTCTCATCATCAGCAACCATGAGGACACCCACTGGCTGGCGGAGGCCTACCGCATTCCTTTTCAGCATATGCCGGTGCACCGGGATTCCAAACGCGAGGTGGAGCGCGACCAGCTCGCCCTGCTGCGCCATCACCATGTGGATTTCATCGTGCTGGCGCGCTACATGCAGGTGCTCTCCCCGGAATTCATTCACCACTATCCGAACCGCATCATCAACATCCACCACTCCTTCCTGCCCGCCTTCCACGGCGCGCGGCCCTATCACCGGGCCTACGAGCGGGGCGTGAAACTGATCGGCGCCACCAGCCACTACGTAACCGAGGTACTGGACGACGGCCCCATCATCGAGCAGGACGTGGTGCGCATCTCCCATCGTGACCAGCTCGAGGACCTCATCCAGAAAGGCGCCGACCTGGAAAAGATCGTGCTTTCCCGCGCGGTGCGCTGGCATATCGACAACCGCGTGCTGGTCTATGCCAACAAGACCGTGGTGTTCGACTGACCCTCCGAAAAACGGCTCAGGACTTGAGTAAAGAGTGGGGTCAGTAAAGAGTGGGGTCAGATACCGTCTTGCATGTCAAGGGCGAACCTGGGGTTGAACGGCTGGCCGGATTTGATGACGCCGTAGATCAGGTGCACGAGTTTGCGCATGACGGCGCCGATGACGGC
>JBBFMG010000055.1:0-11652 GCA_037478575.1 Burkholderiales bacterium
CTACGACCAGGACCGCAAACAGACCCTCGCCTCGCGCGTGGAGAAGCTCGCCCGCGTGGTGTATCACAACCGCCTGGGTACCCAGCTCGAGCGTACGCTGCGGGTGCAGAAGCTCGCCCATGAAATCGCCCGCCGGCTCAAAGCCGACGCGGAACTGGCGAGCCGCGCCGCGTGGCTGGCCAAGGCCGATCTCACCACCGACATGGTGGGCGAGTTTCCGGAGCTGCAGGGCATCATGGGCGCCTATTACGCGCGCCACGACGGTGAGCCGGAGGCCGTGTGCCGGGCCATCGAGGCCCACTACCATCCGCGTTTCGCCGGCGACACCCTGCCGGAGGACAACATCGGCGCTGCGGTGGCCCTCGCCGACAAGCTGGACACCCTGGTGGGCATTTACGGCATCGGCGCGGTGCCCACGGGTGAAAAGGACCCCTACGGTCTGCGCCGCCATGCCCTGGGCATCCTGCGCATCCTGGCGGAAAAGGCGCTGCCCCTGGATCTCGTCGAACTCCTGGAGGCGGCGCGCGCCCTGCTGGGCGAGCTGGTGGCCGACAGCGTGGTGGTGGACGTGCACGGCTTCATGCTGGAGCGCCTCAGGAACTACCTGCGCGAGCGGGGCTTCGGTGCCCGCGAGATCGAGGCGGTGGTGGCCCAGAATCCCTCCCGCATCGACCGCGTGCTGCCACGCCTGGAGGCGGTGGTCGCCTTTTTGCGCCTGCCCGAGGCGGAAGCCCTGGCTGCGGCCAACAAGCGCATCCAGAACATTCTCAAGAAGGCGCAAGCGCCTGCCGGCGGGCCCGACCTCGCCCTGTTTGCGGAGGACGCGGAGCGGGCGCTGTTCGAGGCCGTCAACGCCCTGACCCCCCGGGTGGCTTCCCTGGTGGCCAACGAGGACTACACCGAAGCCCTGCGTACCCTGGCCACGGTGCGGCCGGCAGTGGACCGTTTCTTCGACGAGGTGATGGTGATGACCGACGAGCCGCTGCTGCGCGCCAACCGGCTGGCGCTGCTCAAGGCGCTCGCGGGGCTCATGAACCAGGTGGCGGACCTGTCCCGGCTGGCCGGCTGAGGCACGGGGCGGTGTAGAATCGTCCCAACGCCCCACGCCGCGCGCCCCATGAAACTCGTGATCCTGGACCGGGACGGCGTCATCAACTTCGACAGTCCCCAGTTCATCAAGAGCCCGGAGGAATGGAAGCCCATCCCCGGCAGCCTGGAGGCCATTGCACGTCTCAACCAGGCCGGCTGGCGCGTGGTGGTGGCCACCAACCAGTCCGGCATCGGCCGCGGCCTGTTCGACATGGCCACCCTCAACGCCATTCACGAAAAGATGCTGCGTGCCCTGGCCCAGGTGGGCGGACGCATCGATGCCCTGTTCTTCTGTCCCCATGCGGCGGAACTCAACTGTCCCTGCCGCAAGCCGCGTCCCGGGCTGTTCGAGGAAATCGGCCGCCGCTTCAATGTGGATCTGGCGGGGGTGCCGGCCATCGGTGATGCCCAGCGCGATCTGGAAGCCGCGGCCGCTGTGGGTGCGCGTCCCATCCTGGTGCTCACCGGCAAGGGCCAGCGCACCCGCGAGACGGGGGTGCTGCCGCCGGGCACCGAGATCTTCGAAAACCTGGCGGAAGCCGTGCGCCACCTGCTCAAGCCTGCCTCATGATCGTCCTGCGCTGCGCCCTGTTCGAGGCCGCGCGCGCCCTCGCCACGGTGATCTTTTCTCTGATTGCGCTGGCCACCTTCCCCTTCGCGGCATTCACCCGCTACCGCATCATCACCGTCTGGAACCGGGTCGTGGTATGGCTGGCGCGGGTGCTGCTGGGCATCGAATACCGTGTGCTGGGCCGGGAGAATCTCCCGGATCGGCCGGCCATCGTCATGGCCAAGCACCAGTCCGCCTGGGAAACCCTGGCCCTGCCCATCCTGCTGCCGCCGCTGGCCATCGTCATCAAGCGCGAGCTTCTGAAGCTGCCCTTTTTCGGCTGGGGCTTCGCCATGCTCTCGCCCATTGCCATCGACCGCCGCGCCGGCAAGGAGGCCCTGCGCCAGATCACCGAACAGGGACGGCAGCGGCTCAGGGAGGGATTCTGGGTGCTGATCTTTCCCGAGGGCACGCGCGTGGCGCCGGGCAGCCGCGGCCGCTATGGCATCGGCGGCGCCTGGCTTGCGGCTCACACCGGCGCGCCCGTGGTGCCCATCGCCCACAATGCGGGCGAGCTGTGGCCGCGGCATGCCTTTCTCAAATACCCGGGCACCGTCACCGTGAGCATCGGTCCCGTGATCGAAACCCGGGGCATGAAGGCCGGCGAAATCAACGCCCGTGTGGAAGCCTGGATCGAGGGGGAAATGGCCCGACTGCCCCCGGCGAGGCGCGCCTGATGGGCTACCCCCTCCAGGAAACCCGGGTGCTCGTCCTGCCGGACCGGCGGCTCACCTACACCCTGGTGCGCCGGCGGCGCCGGAGCATCGGCCTCAAGGTGGATGGGGACGGGCTCACCGTGGCTGCGCCGCCGCGCGAGCCCTATCGTCACCTGGAGCGGGTGCTCCTGGAGCGGCGCGACTGGATCATCGAGAAACTGGCCCAGATGGAGGCGCGCCGCCTGCCGCCGCGCCAGTGGCGGAGTGGTGAGCGCCTGCTCCTGCTGGGCGAGGCGCTCGAGCTCTACCTCTTTCGCACCCACACCCGTGGCGAGCCCATCCGCACCGCCAGCCGGCTGCTGGTGGGGGTACGCGATCCCGCAGACCGGGAGCAGGTGGCCGCCCAGGTGGCCGCCTGGTACCGCCGCCTGGCCGAGCGCCATTTCGCGCAACGGTTGGCCGTGCTGGCTCCACGCCTGCCGGTGGAACCGCCGCCCTTTCGCCTGTCCGAGGCCCGCACCAGCTGGGGGGCGTGCACGCCCGAGGGGCGGCTGCGACTCTCCTGGCGGTTGATCAAGGCGCCGCCCGCCCAGATCGATTACGTCATCGCCCACGAGCTCGCCCATCTGCGGCACATGAACCATTCCCGTGCCTTCTGGCAGACCGTGGAGCGCATCTTCCCCGACTGGCGGGCCCAGCGCGCGGCGCTGGAACGGGACGGGCATCTCTATCACACGTTTTGACGCGGGCAGGGACCCGGTTTCCGGGCAGGAGCCGGGCCGCCTGCATGGACGCAACCTTCGAGGAGGACATCATGCGCATGTTGCACACCATGATCCGGGTCGGTGACCTGGACCGCTCCATCCGCTTCTACACCGAAGTGCTGGGCATGAAACTGCTGCGCCGGCGGGACTACCCGGAAGGCAAGTTCACCCTGGCTTTCGTCGGCTACGGTGACGAGTCCGACCACACGGTGCTGGAGCTCACCTACAACTGGGGCGTGGACCACTACGACCTGGGCAACGGCTTCGGTCACATTGCCATCGAAGTGGACGACGCCTATCAGGCCTGTGAAGCCGTGAAGGCGAAGGGCGGCAAGGTCACGCGCGAGCCCGGGCCCATGAAGCATGGGTCGACCGTCATCGCCTTCGTGGAAGACCCCGACGGTTACAAGATCGAGTTCATTCAGAAGGGCACGCGGGCCGACTGACGGTCGACGGCATCCTCTCCGCGGCCCGATCCCCGCTGACGCGGGGCCACTCGGGCTGCGCGTCGAGGCGCCACCGTCATTGCCTTCGTGGAGGACCCGGACGGCTACAAGATCGAGTTCATTCAGAAGGGCAGCCGGGCGGACTGACGCGCAAAACGGTCGCGGCGGTCTTGGGGTTGCAACGGGGGGCGGCTGTGGCCATGGCGCGACGCGCCGGGCCGCCAGCCGGTCATTGCGCCGGCTCGCCGGCCTGGCGGGCGAGGAGCATGTCGCAAACGCCCGCCGGCATGGGGTCGCCGAAGTACTGGCCCTGCATCTGGCGCACACCCAGCTCCAAGAGATAACGTGCATCCTCCGCCTTTTCCACGCCTTCCACCACGGTTTCCAGGCGCAGGGCCTCGGCCATTTGCACGATGGCCTGCACGATGCGCTGGCCGTCCTCGGTGTGCAGGCGTGCGGTGAAGGAGGCGTCCACCTTGAGGCGGCGCACCGGCATCTGGTGCAGCTGGGCGAGTCCCGAATAGCCCGTGCCGAAGTCGTCAATGGCCAGTTCGAAACCGCAGTCCGCCAGTTCCTGCAGGCGGCGCGATTCGTAGGAGACATCCAGCAGGGCCACGCTCTCCGTGATCTCGAGGATGATGTCCGCCGGGGTGAGGCCCTGTTCGGCGATCTTGCCCGTGAGGCGTTCCACGAAGTTGGGCGCAAACAGCTGGGCGCGGGACAGATTGACCGCGACTTTGACGGGATGTCCGGCCCGGCGCCAGATGCGCAGGCGCTCCAGGGCGTGCTCGAACACCTGCTCGCCCAGTTCGTGGATCAGGCCCAGGTGTTCGGCCATGGGAATGAACACGTCTGGCGGCACCCAGCCATTCTGGTCGTCGTGCCAGCGCGCCAGGGCCTCGAGGGAGAGGATGCGGCCGCTTCCCGCGTCCACCACGGGCTGGTAGAAGATCTGCAGCTGCCGTTCCTGGATGGCCTGGGCGAGCCGGGTCTGGAGCAGCACGTTTTCCCGGTTGAGCACCGTGCCCTGGATTTCCCGGAAGAACTGCACGTTGTTGCGCCCCATGTTCTTGGCGTGGAACATGGTGTGGTCGGCGAGACTGGTGAGGGTCTCGGCATCTTCCGCGTCGTCCGGATAGATGGCGAAACCGATGGAAAGAGTGAGACGGGTTTCGATGCCCTCGATGTCGATGGGCTGACGGGCCGCATCGCACAGTCTGCGCGCCACCTGGCGAAAGTCTTCCTCGTCGCTGGAGTCTCCCAGGAGCACCACGAATTCGTCGCCTCCCCAGCGCGACAGCACGTCGGATTCCCGCAGCACCGCCGACAGACGCCGGCTCAGGGTGAGCAGGACGGTATCGCCAGCCTTGTGCCCCAGCGTGTCGTTGATGTGCTTGAAGTGATCCAGATCGATGAAACCCAGGGCGAGCTTGGTGCCGTTGCGCTGGGCGCGGGCGATGCCCTGCTGCAGGTGTTCCTCGAACAGCACGCGGTTGGGCAGCTGGGTGAGGGCATCGTGCAGGGCCAGCTGGCGGATACGCCGTTCCTGCAGATACATGGCGGTCACGTCGCGCAGGATGCCGCGCAGGCTGACCACCCGGCCCTCGGGGCCGGTGATGGCCAGCAGGCGGCATTCCACCCAGAGCTGCTCAGTGCCGGGACGCAGCATCCGGAAGCGCAGGGTGGCGAGTTTCTTTTCGCCGCCTGCCAGGGCCTCCAGCGTGGCCTGCACCGGGTGGTGATCGTCGGCCTGGATGTATTGCAGCAGCGGCCCGAAGGGGCCCTGTCCCGTCACCGGAGGACCGCACAGGCGGTGCCAGGCGGCGCTGGCGGCCTGCAGGTTGCCGGCGGGGTCGAGGTCGATGATGGCCTCGTCCAGCAGGTTCAGGGTGTCCACCATGATCTTGCGCCGCGCTTCCTCCTGCCGCAGATCGGTGACGTCGCGCAACAGGGCGACGATGTGGGGGATGGGTTGGTCTTCGCCCGGCAGGCGCTGCATGCGGCCCAGGAACAGGCGCGGGCCGGCGGCGGTGTGCAGGGTGAACTCGGCATGGCGGCTCGCCCCACGCAGCACGTCGCGGGTTACGGCCACCAGTGCCGTGGCCATTTCCTCCGGCAGCACCTCACTCAAAAGCCCGCCGGCGGGGTCCGCCGGCAGCAGCTCGCGCACCAGGGGGTTCTCGGTCCAGATCCGGTGCACGGTCTGGCTGCCGTCGTATTCCACCACCACGTCCTCGGTTACGCCCACCAGCGTCTTGAGACGCGCCTCGCTCGCCTTGAGCGCGGTTTCCGTCTGGCGCCGCACCAGGGCCAGGGAGAGTTCGTTGGCCACCGTGCACAACACTTCCACTTCGGCAGCGTCCCAGCGGCGTTCCGGTGCCACCGCGAACAGGCCCAGGAAGCCGATCATCTCGCCCTTTACCAGCAGGGGAATACAAAGCACGCTGCCGATGCCGGCGGGGCCGAACAGCTCCCGTTCCTCATCCGTGAATTCGGGGGCGGTGGCGGAGAACACCATGCCCACGTGCAGGCGATCACCGAGATTGGGCACCCGGTCGTAGAACAGCACACGGAAGCCGCCGAAGTTGGCAAGCCAGCTGGTCTCGGCTGCCGACCAGGTGGCCGCCAGACGCGCGGCGGGCGCGCCGTCCGGCGCCGTCGTGTTCAGAAACAGGCAGCAATGGGAGGCGCCGGTGGTCTCCACCAGGAGGCGCAGCACTTCCACCCAGGTTTCTTCATCCCCGCTTTCCAGGAGCAGCAGGGTGACCTTGGACAGGGTGTCGAGATGACGGCGCAGGACTGCGAGTTCCTGCGCCGGCGCGAGGGCGGCGCGCAGGCCGCGGGGGCGCTCAGCCGTGGCCATGGCGGGCCGCCAGGTAGTCGGCCAGGCGCACGAAATCGGCGACCGAAAGATTCTCGGCACGCAGGCTGGGCGAAATGTCCAGCGCCGCGAAATCGGCCGCATCGAGAAAAGACCGCAGGGCGTTGCGCAAGGTCTTTCGCCGGGTGGAAAAAGCGGAAGCGACCATGGTAGCAAAAATTTTCTCGTCCCGCGCCGGATGGGGCAGGGGCCGCAGGGGCACCAGGCGCACGAAGCTGGAGGTGACCCGGGGGGTTGGCCGGAAGGCACCGCCCGGCACATCGAACAGGGGCTCGATGGCGAAACGGTATTGCAGCATCACGGACAGCCGGCCGTAGGCAGGCGTGGAAGGATGGGCCGCCATGCGCTCCACCACCTCCTTCTGCAGCATCACGTGCATGTCGCGCAGGCAGTCGGCAAAACCGGCGAGATGGAACAGGATGGGCGTGGAGATGTTGTAGGGCAGGTTGCCCACCACCCGCAGGTTCGTTCCGAGGCTTGCGAAATCGAAGCGCAGGGCATCGCCCTCGTGCACCGTCAGGCGTGCCGGCGGAAAACGCCGGCGCAGGCCGGCCGCCAGATCCCGGTCGATTTCCACCACGTGCAGATGGTGCACCACTTCCAAAAGGGGCGCGGTCAGGGCGCCCAGGCCGGGGCCGATCTCCACCATGTGGTCGTCGGGCTGGGGCGCGATGGCTGCGAGACAGCGCCGCACGAAATGGGGATCGTGCAGGAAATTCTGGCCGAAGCGCCTGCGCGGCCTGTGTTCCATGGCCGGCCGGTGCGCCTAGGCGGCCCGTTGGGCCATGGCCGCCGCGGTGTCGATGGCCACGCGCAGGCTGCCCATGTCGATGGCGCCGGTCCCGGCGAGCTCGAGGGCGGTGCCGTGGTCCACCGAGGTGCGCACGCAGGGCAGGCCGAGGGTGATGTTCACGCCGGCGCCGAAGCTGGCGTATTTGAGCACGGGCAGGCCCTGGTCGTGGTACATGGTGAGCACACAGTCGTGGCGTGCCAGCAGGTCGGGGCGGAACAGCGTGTCGGCGGGCAGCGGCCCGGTGAGCTGCAGGCCCTCGCTGCGCAGCGCCTCGAGCACCGGAATGATGACCTCGATTTCCTCCCGCCCGAGATGGCCGGACTCTCCCGCATGGGGATTGAGGCCTGCCACCAGGATGCGGGGCGGGCCGCCGGTGAAGTAACGGCGCAGATCGTGATCCAGCACGCGCAGGGTGGCGGCAAGTCCCTCCCGGGTGATGAGATCGGGCACGGCGCGCAGGGGATGATGGGTGGTGGCCAGGGCCACGCGCAGGCCTGCGCCGGCGAGCATCATCACCACCTGGGGGGCGCCGGCCCTTTCCTGGAGATACTCGGTGTGGCCCTGGAAGCGGATGCCCGCTTCGTTGATCACGCCCTTGTGCACCGGGGCGGTGACCATGGCGGCGAACTCACCGGCCAGGCAGCCGTCCAGCGCGCGGTCCAGCAGGGCCAGCACATAGCGGCCGTTGGCGGGATCGAGCCGGCCCGGCCGGGCGGGCGCGGCCAGGGGCACATGGAGCACCGACAGCTGGCCGGGCGCGGTGGCCACCGGCCTGCCCGCGGCATAGTCCTTTAGGCTCAGGGCAAGGCCCAGATCCCGCGCGCGCGTCTCGAGCAGGGTGCGGTCCCCCAGCACCACCACGGGATGGCGCCGCGCCTCCCCAGCCAGCTTGAGGCACAGGTCCGGGCCGATGCCGGCGGGCTCACCACTGGTGAGGGCGAGGGGACGCATGGAGCTTAGCGCTCTTCCAGGCGGTATTCCACGTAGGCCTGGTCGCGCAGCTGGCGCACGAATTCCTGATAGGCCTCGTCCGCCTTGCGTTCCCGAATCTGCAGGCGGGCCTGCAGCTTGCGTCGCTCGTCGGTCACGTCCTGCCGGCGGCGCTCCAGCACCTGGATGAGATGCCAGCCGAAGGGCGTCTGAACCGGCTCGCTCAGGCCGCCCACCGGCAGGGCGTTCATGGCGCGCTCGAATTCCGGGACGGTGTCCCCCGGCGACAGCCAGCCGAGATCACCGCCCTTGGCGGCGGACCCGTCCTCGGAATTGAGGCGTGCCAGCTCGGCAAAGTCCGCGCCGTTCTCGATGCGTTCCCTGAGGGCGAGCAGCCGCCGTTTGGCGTCCGCTTCCGAGGTAAGCTCGTTGACGCGGATCAGGATGTGGCGGGCGTGGGTCTGTTCCACCACGAGGGGCGTGTCCTGGCCGCGCCTGTCCTCGAGTTTGAGGATGTGAAAGCCCGCGGGACTGCGCAGGATCTCGCTCACCTCACCGGGCTTCATGGCATCCAGCACGGGCAGGAACAGCTCCGGCAGCCGGCTCGCAGGCCGCCAGCCCAGCTCGCCGCCACTGAGGGCGTCCGGTGCGTCGGAATAGCTCGCCGCCACCTGGGCGAAGGGCGTGCCTTTGCGGATTTCCGCCAGGGCCTGCTCCGCGCGTGCACGGCGGGCCTGAATGGTCTCGGGACCCGCCTGTTCCGGCACCCGGATCAGGATGTGGGCCAGCTGGTATTCGGTCTCGCCCTTTTGCTGGCCCTGGGAGCTGGCGAAGAACTGCTCCACTTCGGCGTCGCTCACGGTGACCCGGTTTTCCGCCTCGCGTTCCCGCAGGCGCGACAGGATGATCTCGTTGCGGATCTCCTCCCGGAACCTGGAAAAGGGCACGCCATCCCGTTCCACTGCCTGCCGGAACTGGTCGATGCTCATGTTGTTGGCCGCGGCGATGCGCGCCAGGGCGCGGTCGAGCTGCACGTCATCGACGCGGATGCCGGTCTGGCGGGCGAACTGCAGCTGCACCCGCTCGGTGATCATGCGTTCCAGCAGCTGTTTCTCCAGCAGGGCCTGGGGCGGCGCCGGCACGTTCTGCGCTTTCATCTGGCGCAGGGCGAGTCGCACCCGCTCGTTGAGTTCCTGTTGGGTGATGACCTCGTTGTTGACCACGGCCACGATGCGGTCCACCGGCAGCACCGGGGCGCGCGTCTGGGCAGCGGCCGCGCCGGCGCAAAACAGCGCGATGAAAAGGAGCACACGGAAACGGGGCGGGCGCATGGGTCAGTAGTCTTCCAGGTTGTAGGTGCCGGGCTGTAGCTCGGTGGGGGTGTAGCCGGTGATGCTCTGGCGCAGCAGCGAGAGGGGATTCGAGCCCAGGCTGCTGGCACCGGCCAGCTCCAGCTGCACGAAGAAGGCGTTGGTGGTCTGCTGGGTGGCGGTGACGAACCGGTGCGCCACCAGCCGCAGGGCCCAGCAGCCCTTGTTGTATTCCACGCCGGCGATGCCTTCCAGCAGGCGCCGGTCCTTGAGGGAGTAGTTCCAGCGCGCCACCCCCTGCCATTGCGGCGCCAGCGGCCACTGGGCGGAGGCGTCGAGCTGGCGCAGGTCGTTGCGGTTGAAGCGGTAGGTGAAGTTGGCCACCTGGCCCGGCTGCGGCGCGTAGCGCACGCCCACGTTGTAGCGCTGGGTGTGGCGCAGGTTGGGGTTGTATTCCCAGGCACTGTCCAGGCTCCAGCCGGGCGCGATGAGCCCGCCCAGGCTGGCCAGGAAATCGGAGCGCCGGTCCTTGGGCGCGGCACTGATCAGGGTCACCTGGGGCACACGGAAGGACAGCCGCTGGCCCACCATGGCGCGCAGCCGTTCCTGGCCGGTGGCCGGTTCCAGCCAGCGGGAGGTGAGGGCGACGGTGAGCTGGTTGGCATCGCTTACCCGGTCATGGCCGCTGAAGCGGTTCTCGGAAAAGATCTGGGCGAAATTGAAATCGGCCTCGGCGGAATCGAAGCTGGGCAGTCGGCTCTGATCCTTGTAGGGCACGTACAGGTAATACAGGCGCGGCTCCAGGGTCTGCACCATGGCCTGGCCGAACAGGCCGGCCTCGCGCTCGAACACGAGGCCCGTGTCCAGGCTGTAGATGGGCAGGGTGCGCGTGGCGTCGGTGGCATAGGGCCGCACCGTGCCGGTGGCGTCCGGCAGGCTGGTGGTGGTTTCGTCCAGGGTATAGCGCGTGTAGTGCACACCCACCTTGGGCGTGAAGTAACCCCAGCTGCGGGCCAGGGGCAGGCTCACGCTGGGATAGGCCACGAAGCGCCGCCCGCTCACCAGGCCGGTGCTGCGGAAGTCGGCATATTCGCCGGTGACGCGCAGGTCCGTGCCGAGGAAATCCAGCTTGCTGTAGCCCAGGCTCACCTGGGGCTGCCGGTTGTAGGGCGCGATGATGGGCGCCAGGGGATCCTGCAGCACCTGGAAGCGCTGCACCCGTGCCGTCACACTCAGGCCGCCCAGGCCGTAGGTCAAAACGCCTTCGCGGGGCAGGAGGGTCTGGGCAGTCTGGGCCACCAGGGTCGACAGGTCGCGGAAGTAGTCGTTGTCCGACACCCGCTGCAGGTTGAGTGCGCCCGCCAGCCCGTGCCCGAACTGCTGCTGATGCTGCCAGTAGGTGGCGCTTCGGTTGGTGTCGGTGAGGCGGTCGTTGGGCAGGTATTCCGCCTGCAGGGTTCCCGAGTAGGTGGGCTTAAGGTAGCGGAACTCGCCGCCCAGCTGCAGGCCCCGTTTCTGCATGAAGCGGGGGGTGATCGTGGCATCGTAGTTGGGGGCGATGTTCCAGTAATAGGGCAGCGTGAACTCGGCGCCACTGTTGTCGGTGGTGCCGAAGCTGGGGGCGAGCAGGCCCGACTTGCGGGCGCGGCTCAGGGGGAAGCTGATCCAGGGCGTGTAGAGAAGCGGCACGTCCATGAACTCCACCCGTGCGTGGCGCGCTACGCCTTCGTTGGCGCTGCGGTCGATGTAGAGTTCGCCGGCCCGGATGAACCAGTCGTCCTGACCCGGTCCGCAGGTGGTGTAACTCGCCCCGCTCAGGCGCATCCGGTCCTTGCCCAGGAACTCGGCCTGGGCCGCTTCGCCCCGGGCGTGCTCCTGGGCGAGCATGTAACGGGGGGCGGCCATGTGGCCGGTCTGGCTTTCCAGGTTGAGGCTGAGTTCGGGACCCCGCGCCAGGGCATTGTCGGTCTGCACCCGGACGTTGCCCTGGGCGGTCACCGTGTCGCTGGGCAGGTCGTAGGTCATGCGGTCGGCGGTCAGGGTGATGCCCAGCTTGCGCACTTCCACGTCGCCTTCCGCTTCCACTTCCCGGTCCTGATGGCCGCGGATCTCCATGGCCCGCACGAACACGGGCAGGGGCGCCTCCGTGGCGGGGCGCTGCTGCGGCAGTTCC
>JBBFMG010000056.1:0-11432 GCA_037478575.1 Burkholderiales bacterium
GGGGGGTGGCGCGCATCCTGCACTACATTCGCGAGGGGGATGTGTTCCAGGTCAATCTGGCCCGGCGCTGGCGGGCCACGCTGGCCGCGGCGGCGGGTCCAGCGGATCTGTTTGCGGCGCTGGACCGGCACAATCCGGCCCCGTTTGCAGGCAGTGCCGTGTTTGGCGGGGCAGCCATCGTCAGTTCCTCGCCGGAACGGTTGGTCAGGGTGCGCGACGGTCTGATCGAGACCCGTCCCATTGCCGGCACACGGCCCCGCGCCGCCGATCCGTCGGCCGATTCAGCCCTCCGGCGCGAACTGCTGGCGACAGCCAAGGAACGTGCGGAGCACATCATGCTCGTGGATCTGGAACGCAACGATCTCGGGCGGGTGTGTCTTCCTGGCAGCGTGGAAGTGCCGGCGCTGCTGGAGCTGGCAAGCTACGCCCATGTGCACCACCTGGAATCCACCGTGCGGGGGCGTTTGCGTCCCGAGGTGGAGCCGGCGGCGGTGGTGCGCGCCCTGTTTCCCGGCGGTACCATCACCGGCTGTCCCAAGGTGCGCTGCATGCAGATCATTCGCGAACTGGAAGCCGCGCCGCGCCAGGCCTACACGGGCAGCATGGGATATCTGAACCGGGACGGCAGCATGGACCTCAACATTCTCATCCGCAGTTTCATGATGCAGGGCAACCAGGTGGAATTCTGGGCCGGCGCCGGCATCGTCGCCGACTCCCGCCCCGAGCGGGAGCTTTCGGAAACCCGCGCCAAGGCCCGGGGCCTGTTGCGGGCCCTGGGCAGGCTGGAGTCATGACGGTCCCCCCGCCGGAAGTGCTGGTCAACGGGGTGCCGTCGAGCCAGGTGGCCGTGCTGGATCGCGGCCTCATGTATGGCGACGGCGTGTTCCGCACCCTGCGCGTGGCAGGGGGCAGACCGCGACACTGGGCGCGCCATTACCGACGCTTGGCGGCCGACTGCGAACGGTTGGCCATCGCGTCGCCTCCCCGGGCCCTCCTGGAAGAGGAGCTGGCCCGGCTCACGCGCGGCGCGCCAGAGTGTGTGGTGAAGATCGTGGTGACCCGGGGCGAAGGCAGCCGGGGCTATGCGCCGCCCCGGGAGGCGCGCCCCACCCGCATCCTGCTGCGCACCCCGCCGCCCGCTTACCCGGTACATTACCGCGAGGCAGGCGTGCGCCTGCATCTTTGTCGCCTGCGCCTGGCGCACCAGCCGCGGCTGGCGGGAATCAAGCACCTCAACCGCCTGGAAAACGTGCTGGCGCGCGCGGAATGGTCGGATCCGGACGTGCCGGAAGGCCTGCTGCTGGATGCCGAGAACCACGTGATCGAGGGCACCATGAGCAATGTCTTCATGCGCACGGGCTCCCGGCTGGTCACACCGGAGTTGGATCGTTGCGGCGTGGCGGGCGTGCTGCGGGAATGCATTCTGGAAGCTGCGCCGCGTCTGGGACTCACCTGTGAGGTGGGCCGCTTCGGTTTGAGCGAGCTGTTGGCGGCGGAGGAGGTGTTGGTGTGCAACAGCGTGATCGGGCTGTGGCCGGTGCGGGCCGTGGGGGAACACAGCTGGCGCCCCGGCAGCCTGGTGGCGGATCTCTCCCCCATCCTGGAGGCGCTCGATGCCTAGGCGACTGCTGCTGGCGGCCTTGGGGGCAGGGCTGGTGTTGACCGGGTGGTTCGCCTGGTTCGCCTTCGGCAGGCTGCCCTTGCCCCAGGTGCCCTTCGCTTTCGAGGTGCTGCCCGGCAGCAGCGTGAAGACCGTCGCGCGCAATCTCAACGCCGCAGGCCTGCTGCGCGAGCCCTGGAGCCTGGTGTTGCTGGTTCGCCTCACCGGCAAGGCGGGGGAGGTGAAGGCGGGCAACTACCTCATCGAACAGCCGCCCACTGGGCTCGAGCTCTACCGCATGCTCACCCGCGGCGAGGTGCGGCCCAGTGAGATCCGTTTCATCGAAGGCTGGACCTTCCGCCAGCTGCGTGAAGCCTTGGACGCCCATCCCGCCTTGCGCCACGAGACCACCGGCTTGAGTGACGCGGAAATCCTGCGCCGGCTGGGGATCGAGGCGCCTCACCCGGAAGGACTGTTCTTTCCGGACACCTATTATTTCGGTGCCGGGGTGAGCGATCTCACCATTCTGCGCAGGGCACACGCGCTGCTCGTCGAGCACCTGGAGCGGGCGTGGCAGACCCGGGATCCGGGGCTGCCCTATCGGACGCCCTACGAGGCCCTGATCATGGCCTCCATCGTGGAAAAGGAGACCGGTGTCGCCGCCGAGCGTCCCCTCATCGCCGGCGTGTTCGTGAACCGGCTGCGCCTGGGTATGCGTCTGCAGACCGATCCCACCGTGATCTACGGCCTGGGCGCGGCCTTCGACGGCAATCTTCGGCGCAGCCACCTGCAGGAAGACGGCCCCTACAATACCTACACGCGTGCGGGGTTGCCGCCCACGCCCATCTGCCTGCCGGGGCTTGCGGCCATTCAGGCCGCCCTGCATCCGGCGCCTACGCGCGCCCTTTATTTCGTCAGCCGGGGGGACGGCAGCCATGTCTTTTCCGACACCCTGGAGGCGCACAACCGGGCCGTGGCCCGCTATCAGCTGAGGTGAGGATGAGGGGAAAATTCATCACGCTCGAGGGCATAGACGGGGCGGGCAAGAGCACCCACCTGCCCTGGATCGCCGACTGGCTGCGGGCCCGCGGCCATCAGGTAGTGGTCACCCGGGAGCCCGGCGGCACGCCCCTGGGGGAAATGCTGCGCGACCTACTCCTTTCCCAGTCCATGCACCGGGAGACGGAGACCCTGCTCATGTTCGCGGCGCGCCGGGAACACATCGACAAGGTGATCCGGCCGGCCATGGAGAAGGGCCACTGGGTGATTTCCGACCGTTTCACCGATGCCACCTTCGCCTACCAGGGCGGCGGGCGCGGCATTCCCCTGGCCAAACTGGAAGTTCTGGAGCAGTGGGTGCAGGAGGGACTCGAGCCCGATCTCACGCTCCTCTTCGACGTGCCCCCGGAAGTGAGCGAGGCCCGGCTGGCGCTCAACCCCACCCGCGACCGCTTCGAACAGGAGAAGCGGGATTTCTTTGCAAGGGTGCGGGAAGCCTACCTGGCGCGGGCGCGCGCCTGTCCCGGGCGCATGCGCGTGGTGGACGGCAGCCGTTCCGTGGCGGCCATCCGGGCGGAACTGGAGACCATCCTGCAGGAATTGGCCTGATGCCCGTGCATCCCTGGCAGAAGGCGCTCTGGCAGTACCTGACCCGGACGCGGGAGCGGTTGCCCCATGCCCTGCTGCTGCAAGGCCGGCGGGGCACCGGCAAGCGCGATTTCGCCCTGGCCCTGGCGCACTGGCTGTTGTGCGAGGCGCCGGTCGGCGACCAGCCCTGCGGTCGCTGCCGGGCCTGTCACCTGGTCGCGGTGGGCAACCATCCGGACCTGCGTCTGATCGAGCCGCTGGAAGGGGAGGAGGAGGGGCGGGCGATGCGCCAGATCGCCATCGCCCAGGTGCGAGAACTGGCGGATTTCGTGGGACTCACCAGCCACCAGCAGGGGCGCCGGGTGATCGTGATCCATCCCGCGGAGGCCATGAATCCGGCGGCGGCCAACGCCCTCCTCAAGACTTTGGAGGAACCGGCCGACAATACGGTATTCCTGCTGGTGAGCCACCAGCCCCGGCAGTTGCTCCCTACCGTGGTGAGCCGCTGCCGGACGGTGGCCCTGCCGCTGCCGGACGAGCGGACGGCGCGCGCCTGGCTGGAGGCCCAGGGGGTGACGGATGCGGGACTGTGTCTCGCCCTTGCGGGCGGTGCGCCGCTGGAGGCCCTGCGTTACGCGGACGGTGAGTATCTGGCGGCGCGCCGGGCGTTTCTGGCGGCCCTGGCGGAACCGGTGCGGCTCGACTGGCTCAAGCTGGCGGAGCAGGGGGCGCGCCAGGAAGCTTCCGGCCAGATCGCCAGCCAGATCGAATGGCTGCAGAAATGGCTCTACGATCTGCTCGCGGTCCGGCTGGCCGGGCGGGTACGCTACAACCCGGATTTCGCGCCACGCTTGCGGGAACTGGGAGCAGGGGTTAACGTTAACGCCTTGCTGCGTTTCGCGCGGGAGCTGGAGGGGGTGCGCCGCCACCTGCACCATCCCCTGAACCCGCAGCTTCTGCTGGAAAGGGTTTTTTCCGGATACCAACGGGCGGTGATGACGCAAAATGGCTGATCTCCAGAACAAGCCGGCAGGCGGCGGGGCACGTCCCGGCGTGCTGTCCCTGAGCATCAAGGAAAAGTCCGCGCTTTATGCGGCCTACATGCCCTTCCTCAAGCACGGCGGGATTTTCATTCCCACCACCAAGCCCTACCGTCTGGGGGACGAGGTGTTCATGCTGCTCACCCTCATGAACGATCCCAACAAGCTGCCGGTGGCCGGCCGCGTGGTCTGGATCACCCCCGCCGGGGCCCAGGGTGGCAAGACCCAGGGCATCGGCGTGGAATTCGCGGCCAATGAAAGCGGCACCGCCGCCCGCAACAAGATCGAGGGGCTGTTGGGCGGCTCCCTCAAGTCCAGCCGGCCCACCCACACCATGTGACGCGGGCGCCGGGACGATTCCCCGCCCCCGGCCACTGTTTTCCCTTTGTGCTTCCCATGTTCGTCGACTCCCATTGCCATTTGGATTTTCCCGAGCTCGCGGCCCAGACCGAAGAGGTGCTGGCTCGCATGGCCGCCAACGGGGTGACCCACGCCCTGTGTGTGGGGGTGGACCTGCCGGATTTTCCCCGAGTGAAGACCTTGGCCGAGACCCACCCAAACCTGTTTGCCTCCGTGGGGGTCCACCCCGACTACACGGACACGCCCGAACCCAGCGTGGCGGAACTGGTGGCTCTGGCCAATCACCCGCGGGTGGTGGCCATTGGTGAGACGGGGCTCGATTATTTCCGCCTCAAGGGGGATCTGGAATGGCAGCGGGAGCGTTTCCGTACCCATATCCGCGCGGCGCGGGAGGCAGGCAAACCCCTCGTCATCCACAGCCGGGAAGCCGCAGCCGACACCCTGCGCCTGCTGCGTGAGGAGAAAGCAGACGAGGTGGGGGGCGTCATGCACTGTTTCACCGAGAGCTGGCAGGTGGCGGAGGCCGCCATGGAGCTGGGCTTCTACATTTCCTTTTCCGGCATCGTGACCTTCAAGAATGCCGAAGCGCTCAGGGAAGTGGCCCGGCGCGTTCCCCTGGAGCGCATGCTGATCGAGACCGATTCCCCGTATCTGGCCCCGGTTCCCCTCCGGGGCAAGACCAATGAACCTGCCTACGTGCGTCACGTGGCCGAGGAAATCGCCCGTGTCAAGGGCATCGACGTGGCCGAGGTGGGGCGCGCCACATCTGGAAACTTCTTTAAGTTGTTCAAACAA
This sequence comes from Burkholderiales bacterium, assembly GCA_037478575.1. Taxonomy (GTDB): domain Bacteria; phylum Pseudomonadota; class Gammaproteobacteria; order Burkholderiales; family Thiobacteraceae; genus Thiobacter. The sequence goes on from JBBFMG010000056.1 coordinate 5,383, forward strand.
ACTATTGTTTAATAAAACGATTAGTTCGCTGTTCCTCTTCGTCTGGGCCCTTGCCGGGGCCGCCTGGGCGGGTGACATCGTGGACGATATCCGGCAGGCCATCCAGATCGATGATGCCGCCGGGGTGCGGTTGCAGCTGGCCCGGGGCGCGGACGTGAACCTTGCGGACGAGCACGGCAACACGCTGCTCATGCTGGCGGTGCGGGAGGAAAGCGCAGCATCCGTCGGCCTTCTGTTGGCTGCCGGCGCCCGCATCAACCAAGCCAATGCCGTGGGCGACACGGCCCTGCACCTGGCGGCCTGGAACGGCAACCCCAACATTCTGCGCATGCTGCTGGACCAGGGCGCGTCGGTGGCGGCCAATCCGAGGGGGTGGACGCCACTCATGTACGCAGCCTATGCCGGTCACGATGGTGCGGTGAAATTGCTGCTGGAGGCGGCGTCTCCCGTCAACGCCGCCACCCAGGCCGGGCTCACCGCGCTCATGCTGGCCGCCATGAAGGGTCACGAGGACATCGTGCGCCGGCTGCTCGCGGCGGGTGCCGATCCGCTCCAGGTGTCCGCGGATGGCAAGACCGCGCGGACATTGGCGCTGGAAAACGGCAACACCGACGTGGCGGACATCCTGGCGGCCGCGGAAGCGCGTGCACGGTAGAAAGGGCACGACCTGGACCGGCCCGGGGCATGGCGCGCCACCGCCCTGGTGCCCTGCGATACGCATAATGTCTATTATGTTAAATAAGGCCAGGCCGGTGCTGGGGCTGGGTGGTGCTCCCGGATCGTCCCCTTTCGCTGGGAGATCGGACGGAACACCTTAGGCGGCACTGGAACAGCCGGCCCCGGCACGAAACAGCAGGCCAAGCGGCCAGGATCAGCCCCTGGATGAGGCCCAGGGCGCTTCGGTATTGCGCGGGAACAGCGCGGCGTAATAGCGTTCCAGCAGGGCATCCACGGCTTGGGCTTGACGGACCAGGCCCTGTGCCGGGACGCCCGCCCGGGCGCCTTCGAAGGCGGCGTTGAGCGCGAGCAGCCGGGCCATGAAGGCGCGCTCCTCGGCGCTCAGGCTGCCAGGGTCGGAACATCCCGGAATGGTGGAAAGAGTCATGACTTTGGCCGACGCAGGATGATGTCGCCTGTATCGGCACGCCATGCCGGAACTTGAGGCCGGACCAGACGCTCGCCGTGCTTCAGGAAGGGGGGCATCAAGGCAGAGGCACGGGCAGGATCAACCGGATGGTGCCCGGAGCCGGAGTCGAACCGGCACGGGCTTTTGGCCCGAGGGATTTTAAGTCCCTTGTGTCTACCTGTTCCACCATCCGGGCGGATGTGGAGGCGGGGGTCGGAATCGAACCGGCGTCCACGGCTTTGCAGGCCGCTGCATAACCACTCTGCCACCCCGCCCTGTCGAACCCAGGGATCGCTTGAACCGCGAGGCAGGCGCGCAGGACACGCGCCCGGTTGAAACTAAAAAGGGAAAACGAAGGGTCTGCCTTCGCTTTCCCTGAATCTGGAGCGGGAAACGAGTCTCGAACTCGCGACCTCAACCTTGGCAAGGTTGCGCTCTACCAACTGAGCTATTCCCGCGTAACCGAGAGGTGCCATTTTACTGAACTTCCGCCCGATGTCAACAAATGCCGTCTATTTGCCGGCGTTTGCCGGACGCAGCGCCTGCACGAGGTAGTACACCATGGAAGCGATGGTGAGTACCGCCGCCAGGTAGATGAGCCAGGTACCGATCTCGTTCACCGGCAGGCCCGCCACCGGCTCGTGATAGAGCAGCAGCAGGATGGCCACCATCTGGGATGCCGTCTTGATCTTGCCAATCAGGGCCACCGCCACGTTTTTGCCCTGCCCTGCCCCTGCCATCCATTCGCGCAGGGCGGAAATGGCGATTTCCCGGCCAATGATGATGAGGGCGATGAAGCCCTGCACCCGCTGCAGCTCCAGCAGCACGATGAGGGCGGCGGCCACCATCAACTTGTCCGCCACCGGATCCAGGAAGGCGCCGAAGGGTGACGTCTGATTGAGGGCGCGCGCCAGATAGCCGTCCAGCCAGTCGGTGACGGCGGCGGCGGCGAAGATGGCCGCGGCGCTGAGGTTGAGCAGGTGGCTGTCCAGCCAGCCGGCCGGCAGATAAAACAGCAGGACGAACACCGGGATGAGCAGGATGCGCAGCCAGGTGAGGAGATTCGGCAGGTTGAGGGGCATGGCTCAGTGGAACTGGGCGTAAATCTTTTCCGCCAGGGCGCGGCTGATGCCTTCCACCTTGGTCAGCTCGTCGATGCTGGCGTTGCGCACGCCCTTCACGCCGCCGAAGCGGGTGAGCAGCATCTGCCTGCGTTTCGGCCCCACGCCCGGAATCCCGTCGAGGACGGACTGGGTACGCGCCCTGCCGCGCCGCGCCCGATGACCCGTGATGGCGAAACGATGGGCCTCGTCGCGGATCTGCTGGATGAGGTGCAGGCCCGGATGGTCGGCAGGCAATTGTAGCGGCTTTCGCTCATCGGCAAAAACCAGCTCTTCCAGCCCGGGCTTGCGTTCCGGGCCCTTCGCGACGCCCACCACTTCCACCTCGTTCACGCCCAGCTCCGTCAGCACTTCACGGGCCACGGCCACCTGTCCCCTGCCGCCGTCGATGAGCAGCAGGTCCGGCAGCTTCCCCTCCCCTGCCGTGAGGCGGCGGTAGCGGCGCGTGAGGGCCTCGCGCATCGCGCCGTAATCGTCGCCGGGCGCCACGTCCCCGATGTTGAAGCGCCGGTATTCCGATGGTTGCAGGGCGAACTCGTCATAGACTACACACGCCGCTACCGTAGCTTCGCCCAGGGTATGGGAGATGTCGAAGCATTCGATACGCCGGGCGGAGTCTGGCAGACCCAGGGCCTCCTGCAGGGCGGCGAAGCGCAGCTGCTGCGTGGTTTGCTGGGACAGGCGCTGGCGGATGGCGATGCGGGCATTCTGGGTGGCCATTTCCAGCCAGACCCGGCGCTCACCCGTGGCGCGGGACACGATCTGGACCCGGCGGCCCGCCTGGGCGGTGAGAAGCGCCGCCAGGGCGCCGCTTTCCACGGCCTCGTTGACCAGGATCAGGGGCGGTGCCGCCTGCTCGGCATAATGATGGGCGAGGAACGCCTCCAGGATCTGGGCTGGCGTATGGCCGGTCGCGTTCTGGGGGAAGAGCGTCTTGTCACCCAGATGGCGCCCGGCCCGGATCATGGTCAGGTTCACGCACACCAGGCCGTTCTCGGCCGCCACGGCCACCACGTCGGCGTCCAGCCGCCGGCCGCTTTCCACGAACTGGCGTTCCTGCACGGTGCGCAGGGCCTTGAGCTGGTCGCGGTAGAACGCCGCCTCCTCATAGGCTTGGGCTTCCGACGCAGCCAACATCAGCCGTTCCAGCTCGGCCAGCACCTGCTGCTCACGGCCCAGCAGGAACTGGCTCGCCCGTTCCACGTCGCGGGCGTAGTCCGCCTCGGAAATGGCGCCCACGCAGGGGCCGCTGCAGCGCTTGATTTGGTAGAGGAGGCAGGGCCGGGAGCGGTGGCTGAACACCCCGTCTTCGCAGGTGCGCAGACGGAACACCTTCTGCAGGAGTTGCAGGCTCTCGCGCACCGCATGGGCGCTGGGGTACGGGCCGAAGTAACGGTCCCCCTTCTTCTGGGGGCCGCGGTGCAGCGCGAGGCGAGGGAAGGCATGGCCGGTGAGGACGATGCTGGGATAGGACTTGTCGTCCCGGAACAGGATGTTGTAGCGGGGTGTGAGCCCCTTGATCAGGTTGTTCTCCAGCAAAAGCGCCTCGGCCTCGGAGCGGGTGACCGTGATCTCGATGCCGGTCACCTGGGCGAGCATGAGCTGGATGCGGGGCGACAGCTGGGTTTTCTGGAAATAGGACGAGACCCGCTTCTTGAGGTCGCGCGCCTTGCCCACGTAGAGCACTTCCCCGCCGGCGCCCAGCATGCGGTACACCCCGGGCAGATGGGGCAGTCCCGCCAGGAATTCCGTGGGGTCGAACATTTGACAACGAACGTGAAGAAGTGCTTCTAATAGACTGATCTTACTACTCTTCGTCTAGCAACTTGCCGCCGATGGCCCACTGCTCGTCCGGCAGCTCGTCGAAGGCGATGTAGGTATAGGACTTGGGCTTGTGGGCGATGCGTTCAAGGGTGTCCGTGATTTCCTCGGCAATCTTGCGTTTCTGCTCCCGGGTCAGCGTGCCGGCGATGCGGATGTTTACGTAGGGCATGTCAGCTCCTTTCCAGATGATGGCGAATGGCCTGGAACACGGCGTCGAACATGGCCGGGGTCAGGCGCCGCGTCTGGGTATTGTAGCGGCTGCAGTGGTAGCTATCGAACAGCGTCAGCCGGGGCAGGCGGTGGACCGCACCATGGGCGAAGGGAAACTCCCGCGGCCGCAGGTCCAGGGCGCGCAGCACCGCCTCGTGGGCGATGGTGCCCAGGGCGAGCACGGCCGAACGATCACAAAGAACTTCAAGTTCGTGCTTCAAGTATTTGTTGCATTTATTGATTTCCTCCGGCAGGGGCTTGTTCTGCGGGGGCAGGCATTTCACCGCATTGGTGATGCGGCAGCCAAGGAGCACCAGACCATCGTCCGCGTGCTCCGAGACGGGGCGGCTGGCGAAGCCGTGGCGGTACAGGGTTTCATAGAGCAGGATGCCCGCGTGGTCCCCGGTGAAGGGGCGCCCAGTGCGATTGGCGCCATGCAGGCCGGGGGCCAGCCCCACCACCAGGAGGCGCGGTCGTTCCTCGCCGAAGGGAGGCACCGGGCGGGCATGGTAGCCTGGATGGTCGCGGCGTACCTGGGCAAGAAACGCCGCCAGCCTGGGACAGGCGGTGCAGTCCGGGGAGAAGGCGGTCATGGGCGGGGGGAACCGGAGCGCAGGTTGTCCAGCGGCGCGACGGCGCGGGCCGGGGGACGCAGTTCGGGCTGCAGGGTGACGTGCTCGATGCCGAAGCGGTCGTGGAGGAGCTGCTGCATGGCGGCCAGGATGCGCGGCCAGCGGCCGAGGTCGGCCAACACCACATGGGCGGAAAGAGCGATGCGGCCGCTGGCCAGGGTCCAGATGTGCAGGTCGTGGACAGAAACGACCCCCGGCACCTGCGCCAGGCTCTGGCCCACCTGCGCCAGATCCAGGGAGGCCGGCACGCCTTCCATGAGCACGTGCAGCGCGTCCCGCAGCAGGCGCAGGGTGGCCACCAGGATCAGCCCCGCCACCACCAGGGAAAGGATGGGGTCAGCCGGGGTCCAGCCCGTGAAATAGACCACGGCGCCGGCGCTCAGGGCCGCGACGGAGCCCAGCAGGTCGCCCAGCACGTGGAGCAGCGCCGCACGCACGTTGAGCCCCTCCCCGCCCCGGCTCAACACCCAGGCCACGAGGGCGTTGACCCCAAGACCGATGCTGGCGATGGCCATCACCCAGCCGCCTGCTACTGGCTGGGGATGGCGCAGCCGCTCCACCGCCTCGATGACGATGAACAGAATCACGCCCAGCATCAGCAGGCCGTTGGCCAGCCCCCCAACGATTTCCGCGCGGGCTAGGCCGTAGCTGTGGCGGGCCGAGGGGGGATGGCGGGCGATCCAGGCTGCCAGGGCGGCCAGCGCCAGGGAGAAGGCATCGGTCACCATGTGCCCCGCATCCGAGAGCAGGGCCAGGGAACCGGCCCACCAGCCCCCCACGGCCTCCACCAGGGCGAAGCCCAGGGTGAGGATGAGGGCCCAACCCAGGGCACCGCCGCTTTCCGGTCCATGATGATGGCCGTGGTGACCGTGATGGCTCGATTCAGCGTTGGGCACAGGGATCGCTTCCGGGGGCCAGGGGCAATTCCGGGGTTTCACCGCCGATGCTGCCCACGGCATGCACCGCGGCGGCGTAATGGGGGTCTTCGTGCAGGTGCACGAGGTCGGGAGCGCCGGGGCGCCCGTGCAGGCGCGCCAGCCGCGGCGGCTGCCGCGGTGGTTCGCCGCGGCGGCGGGTCTGCTGATCGCCGTGGGGGGCTCGCTCGGCGTGGCGCGGTGGCAGGAGCAGCGGCAGCGG
>JBBFMG010000057.1:0-11403 GCA_037478575.1 Burkholderiales bacterium
CCACCGAGACCCGCGCCACGCTGGCGCCCCACGGCGTCGATCTCGTCGATGAAGATGATGCAGGGGGCGTTCTTCTTGGCCTGCTCGAACATGTCGCGCACGCGGGCCGCGCCCACGCCGACGAACATCTCGACGAAGTCGGAACCGGAAATGGAGAAGAACGGCACCTTCGCCTCGCCGGCGATGGCCTTGGCCAGCAGCGTCTTGCCGGTACCGGGCGAGCCCACCATGAGCACGCCGCGGGGAATGCGCCCGCCCAGCTTCTGGAAGCGGCCGGGATCACGCAGGAATTCCACCAGCTCGGCCACCTCCTCCTTGGCCTCGTCGCAGCCGGCCACGTCGGCGAAAGTCACGGTATTGGCCGACTCGTCCAGCATGCGGGCGCGGCTCTTGCCGAAGGAAAAGGCACCGCCCTTGCCTCCACCCTGCATCTGGCGCATGAAGAAGATCCACACGCCGATCAGCAGCAGCATCGGGAACCAGGAAATGAAGATGCTGGTGAGCATCGACGGTTCCTCGGGCGGTTTGGCATCGACGCGCACGTTGTATTTGAGCAGGTCGTCCACCAGCCACAAATAATTGGACGGCGCATAGCTGGTGAAGGTGGTGCCGTCGGTACGCCGGCCCTTGATGGTATTGCCTTCGAGCTGGACCCGCTCGATGGCACCGGCCTTCATCTCCTGGACGAAGGTCGAGAATTCCATGTGGCTGGCGACCACGCGCCGCTGGCCGAACTGCTGGAACACCATCATCAGCACCATGCCGATGATGAGCCAGATGGCGACGGTTTTGAACACGTTATTCAAGAGAACACCCCGCTAGACAAAAAACCGGACCGGCTGTGCGACCCATTCTAAACCCATTCCCCGCCCCGTGGGACGCTCAGGCGTCGCCCCGCGGCTGCCGCGCCAGGAGGTAAACCTCCCGGCTGCGCGGGCGGGAGGCCTGCGGCTTGCGCAGCTCGACCTGCCTGAACCGCCGGCGCGCCTCGCGCACGAAGTCTTCGAACCCGGATCCCTGGAAAAGTTTTACCAGAAAGACCCCATCGGGTTTGAGCCATTGCAGCGCGAAATCCATGGCCAGTTCCGCCAGATGCTGGCTTCTCGCCTGGTCGGCGACGCCGATGCCGCTGATATTGGGCGCCATGTCGGACATTACAAGGTCGGCCCGGCGCCCCGCCAGGCGCCGTTCCAGCTCTGCGAGCACCGCTTCCTCGGTGAAATCGCCCTGGATGAACTCCACCCCGGGCAGGGGCGCCATGTCCAGCAGGTCCAGGGCCACGATCCGGCCGGTGCGGCCCACCTTGCGGCCTGCCACCTGACTCCAGCCCCCCGGGGCCGCGCCCAGGTCCACCACCAGCGCACCGGGTTTCAGCAGGTGGTCCCGGGCGTCGATTTCCAGGAGCTTGAAGGCCGCCCGCGAGCGATAGCCGAGCCGCTTCGCCTCCCGGACATACGGGTCGGTGACGTGCTCGGTCATCCAGGCCTTGCTGGTCTTGCTGCGCTTCATGCGGTAGACTGGCGCGCTTTGCGCGCATCCCACGAAACCACGATGTTGTCCCTGATGTTGCCCCTTACCTCCGCCCAGCGTCGCTTCCTGCGCGCCCAGGCCCATGGGCTGTCCCCGGTGGTCCTGCTGGGCGAAGCCGGCCTGACCGAGGCCGTGCTCCGGGAAATCGACGCGAGCCTCAAGGCCCACGAGCTGATCAAGATCAAGGTGGCGGGAGAAGACCGGGCAACACGCGCCCGGCTTCTGGAAACCATCTGCGGAACCTTGGGCGCGGCACCGGTGCAGCACATCGGCAAGATCCTGGTCATCTACCGTCCGGCCGCCACGCCCCGCCTGGTGCTGCCGGCCTGACGGCGGCTTCAGCGGCTGCGCAACACCAGCACCAGACCCAGCACACTCTGGATGACGAACAGCACGCTGGCGATGCCGTGCCAGCGGGCAAACCGGTCGGCCACCACACCCTGCATCACCTGCGCCGCTCCGCCCTGCAGCTTGAGTCCCTCCAGGATGGGCTGGATGCCGAAGTGACCGATGAGGGTCAGCAGGAGCATGACCAGGACGACCCAGAATACCAGCTGCCTGAGCGCCGCCACACCCTGACTGATGAGCCGGTACAGGAGCAGGTAGGCACCGCAGGCCATGCCCAGGTAGGCCGTGACGGTGAACATGCGGCCCGCAAGCATGCCCGCGAGCTGCCGGTCGGACAGGGTGGCGAACAGCGTCGGCGCGGCGATGAAGCCGATCGCCCACAGGCTGCCCACCCACAGCACCACGGCGATGGCCGCCAGTTTCTGGAAATTGTTCATGGCAGGGGCGGGTATCCGGCCGCCGGCCTAGATGTAGCGCACGTCCAGGATTTCGTATTCGCGTACGCCGCCCGGCGCCTGCACCTCCGCGACATCGCCCGGAAACTTGCCGATCAGGGCACGGGCGATGGGCGAGCTGATGGAGATCTTGCCCTGGCGCAGGTCCGCCTCGTCATCGCCCACGATCTGGTAGGTCACCTTCTGACCGGTTTCCAGGTCTTCCAGATCCACCGTGGCGCCGAACACCACGTTCCCTTCCGCATCGAGCAGCTTGGGATCGATGATCTGGGCGTTGGCCAGCTTGCCCTCCAGCTCGGCGATGCGCCCCTCGATGAAGCTCTGGCGCTCCTTGGCCGCATCGTACTCGGCGTTCTCCGACAGGTCGCCGTGGGCGCGCGCCTCCGCAATGGCGCTGATGACGGCCGGCCGTTCCACGGTCTTGAGGTGATGCAGTTCGGCGCGCAGTTTCTCGGCGCCGGTGACGGTCAGCGGGATCTTGCTCATGAATGTGTACTCCTTGGACGAGGGGGCGGCTTACGCACCCTGTTTCAGGCGGGCGTGCAGACCCTGCAGGTCGAACACGGTCAGTTCGCGCATGTGCTGCATGCCGGTGACAGCGGCGCGCGCGCCCGAAAGCGTTGTGAAGTAGGTGACGCGGTGGGCCAGCGCGGCGGCCCGGATGGCTGCCGAATCCTGGATCGCTCGCTTGTCCTCCACGCTGTTGATGATCATGGCGATTTCGCGGTTCTTGATCATGTCCACGATGTGGGGGCGACCTTCCGGCACCTTGTTCACCACCTGCACTGCCAGGCCCGCCCCCTGCAGCACCGCGGCGGTTCCCCGGGTGGCACAGAGGGAAAAGCCCAGTTCCGCCAGCTTGCGCGCCACCTCGATGGACTTGACCTTGTCCTGGGGCTTGACGCTGATGAACACCTTGCCGCCGGTGGGAAGCCGGGTGCCCGCCGCAAGCTGGGACTTGACGAAAGCCTCGCCGAAAGTGGCGGCAATACCCATCACCTCGCCGGTGGACTTCATTTCCGGTCCCAGCATGGGATCCACGCCCGGGAACTTGACGAAGGGGAACACGGCCTCCTTCACCGAGTAGTAGGGCGGTACCACTTCCTTTTCCACGCCCTGCTCCTTCAGGCTCTTGCCGGCCATGCAGCGCGCGGCGATCTTGGCCAGGGGCAGGCCGCAGGCCTTGGACACGAAGGGCACGGTGCGCGAGGCTCGGGGATTGACTTCCAGCACGTAGATGGTGTCGTTCTGGATGGCGAACTGGATGTTCATCAGCCCCACCACATTGAGGGCACGTGCCAGTTTCACGGTCTGGCTGCGCAGCTCGTCCTGGACGGCCTGGCTCAGGCTGAAGGGCGGCAGCGAGCAGGCGGAATCGCCGGAATGCACCCCTGCCTCCTCGATGTGTTCCATGATGCCGCCGATCAGCACGTCGCGTCCGTCGCACACCGCATCCACGTCCACCTCGATGGCATCGTTGAGGAAGCGGTCCAGCAGCACCGGCGAATCGTTGGACACCTTCACCGCCTCACGCATGTAGCGTTCCAGGTCGGCGGCTTCGTGCACGATTTCCATGGCGCGTCCGCCCAACACGTAGGAAGGCCGCACCACCAGCGGATAGCCGATCTCCTCCGCCAGCCTGAGCGCCTCCTCGGCACTGCGCGCGGTGCGGTTGGGCGGCTGCCTGAGCCCCAGCTCGTTGAGCAGCCGCTGGAAACGCTCCCGGTCCTCGGCGCAGTCGATGGCATCCGGGGTGGTACCGATGATGGGCACACCGTTGGCCTCCAGATCGCGGGCGAGCTTGAGGGGTGTCTGGCCGCCAAACTGGACGATGACACCCTTGGGCTTTTCCACCCTCACGATCTCCAGCACGTCCTCCAGCGTGAGCGGCTCGAAATAGAGACGGTCCGAGGTGTCGTAGTCGGTGGACACGGTCTCCGGATTGCAGTTGACCATGATGGTTTCAAAGCCGTCCTCGCGCAGGGCCAGCGCCGCATGCACGCAGCAGTAGTCGAACTCGATGCCCTGGCCGATGCGGTTGGGACCGCCGCCCAGCACCATGATCTTGTCCCGGCTGGTGGGGTTGGCCTCGCACTCCTCCTCATAGGTGGAGTACTGATAAGCCGTGTCCGTGGCGAACTCGGCGGCGCAGGTATCCACCCGCTTGTAAACCGGATGGATGCCCAGCGCCCAGCGCCGCGCCCGCACCGCGTGCTGGTCGGTGCCCAGCAGCCGCGCCAGGCGCCGGTCGGAAAATCCGCGTCGCTTCAGCTCCCAAAGTTCCTCGCGGGAGAGGGAATCCAGGCTGCGACCCCGGAGCGCCTCCTCGCGCCGCACCAGGTCCTCGATTTGCGCCAAGAACCAGGGATCGATGTGGGTGAGCTGCTGGATTTCCTCGAAGGGCATGCCCCAGCGGAAGGCATCGGCGATGTACCAGATGCGCTCCGCACCCGGGTTGCCCAGCTCTGCTTCCAGGGTGTCGGGGTCGCTGGTCTTCTCGTCCAGACCGTCGGCACCCACTTCCAGACCGCGCAGGGCCTTTTGCAGCGATTCCTGGAAGGTGCGGCCAATGGCCATCACCTCGCCCACGGATTTCATCTGGGTGGTGAGCCGGTCGTTGGCCTGCTTGAACTTTTCAAAGGCAAAACGCGGAATCTTGGTCACCACGTAGTCGATGGACGGCTCGAAGGAGGCCGGGGTCCGGCCACCGGTGATGTCGTTCTTGAGCTCGTCCAGGGTATAGCCCACCGCCAGCTTGGCGGCGATCTTGGCGATGGGGAAACCCGTGGCCTTGGAAGCCAGTGCCGAGGAGCGGGACACGCGCGGGTTCATCTCGATCACCACCATGCGCCCGTCCTTGGGATTCACCCCGAACTGGACGTTGGAACCGCCGGTCTCCACACCAATCTCACGCAGCACCGCCAGCGAGGCGTCGCGCATGATCTGGTATTCCTTGTCGGTGAGCGTCTGGGCCGGCGCCACCGTGATGGAATCACCGGTATGCACTCCCATGGGGTCGAAGTTCTCGATGGAGCAGACGATGATGCAGTTGTCGTTCTTGTCCCGCACCACCTCCATCTCGTATTCCTTCCAGCCGATCACCGATTCCTCGATCAGCAGCTCCCGGGTGGGCGACGCCTCCAGGCCGCGTTCGCAGATGGCGACGAACTCCTCCATGTTGTAGGCGATGCCGCCACCGGTGCCACCCATGGTGAAGGACGGCCGGATGATGGTGGGGAAGCCCACCATGGCCTGCACCTGCAGGGCTTCCTCCATGGAATGGGCGATGGCCGCGCGGGGGCACTGCAGCCCGATGCGCTCCATGGCCTGCTTGAACTTCTCCCGGTCCTCCGCCTTGTCGATGGCCTCCCGGGAGGCGCCGATCATCTGCACCCCGTATTTGTCCAGCACGCCATGCTTGGCCAGATCCAGCGCGCAGTTGAGCGCGGTCTGACCGCCCATGGTGGGCAGCAGGGCATCCGGGCGCTCTTTCTCGATGATCTTCTCCACCACCTGCCAGGTGATGGGCTCGATGTAGGTCACGTCCGCCATGCCCGGGTCGGTCATGATGGTGGCCGGGTTGGAGTTGACCAGGATGACCTTGTAGCCCTCCTCCTTCAGCGCTTTGCAGGCCTGGGCGCCGGAATAGTCGAACTCGCACGCCTGGCCGATGATGATCGGGCCGGCACCGATGATGAGGATGCTGTGGATGTCGGTACGTTTGGGCATGGCTGTCTTCACCACCGTGGACGCGGAGGAAAGGCGCACTGCCGGCGTCCTCCACGGCCTCTGCGCTTCATGCTTGCTTGCGCTCCTGCATCATGCTCACGAAGCGGTCGAACAGATAACCCACGTCATGGGGCCCGGGGCTGGCCTCCGGATGCCCCTGGAAGCTGAAGGCGGGCACGTCGGTGCGCGCGATGCCCTGCAGGCTGCCATCGAACAGGGACACGTGGGTGGCCCGCAAATGGGCCGGCAGGGTATCCGCATCCACGGCGAAACCATGGTTCTGGCTGGTGATCATCACGCGCCGGGTGTCCAGATCCTGGACCGGATGATTGGAGCCATGATGGCCAAATTTCATCTTCACGGTCCGCGCACCGGAGGCCAGCGCGAGCAGCTGATGCCCAAGACAGATGCCGAAGATGGGCATCTGCACCTCCAGCAGGGTGCGAATGGCGCGGATGGCGTAGTCGCAGGGTTCGGGGTCGCCGGGTCCGTTGGACAACAGCACCCCGTCGGGCCTGAGGGCGAGCACCTCCTGTGCCGGGGTCTGCGCCGGCACCACCGTCACCCGGCAACCCCGGGCCGCCAGCATGCGCAGGATGTTGCGTTTCACGCCGTAGTCATAGGCCACCACATGGTACTTCGGCGCTTCCAGACGGGGATGACCCACACCCCGCACCCAGGTCTGCTCGTCCCATTGGTAGGGCGCCCGGCAGGTCACCACCCGGGCCAGATCCATGCCCGCCAGCCCCGGGAAGGCGCGTGCCATGTCCAGGGCGCGCGCCTCGTCCACCTCGCCCGCCATCAGGCAGCCGTTCTGGGCACCCTTCTCGCGCAGGATGCGGGTGAGCCTGCGGGTGTCGATGCCGGCGATGGCGGGCACACCGTGCCGGCGCAGATACGCGCCGAGATCCTCCCGGCTGCGCCAGCTGCTCGGCCGCAGGGACAGATCGCGGATCACCAAACCGGCGGCGTAGATGCGGTCGGCCTCCTCGTCTTCGGGATTGACGCCCACGTTGCCGATGTGGGGGTAGGTCAGGGTGACGATCTGGCGTGTGTAGGAAGGATCGGTGAGGATTTCCTGGTAGCCCGTCATGCCCGTGTTGAACACCACCTCGCCGGTGGTGACCGTCTCGGCGCCAATGGAGACACCCCGGAAAACGGTCCCGTCGGCGAGAACGAGCAGGGCGGGGGCGGGCGTGGACACGGGCAAACTCCAGTACCAGATACACAAGAAGCGGGAAAGGCCATGCGCCTTCCCCGCTTCCCTAAGCGTCGGAATTATACCGGATTGTGACAGGGACTGACAACGCGACGGGCCGCGCCCTGGGGTCCGGTTTCGCCCTAGCGCAGACCCAACACGTCCTGCATGTCGTACAGGCCGCGCGGGTGCTCAGCCAGGAACCGCGCCGCGCGCAGCGCCCCCATGGCGAAGGTGGCGCGACTGGAAGCCTTGTGGGTGATCTCGATGCGCTCGCCGATGCCGGCGAACAGCACGGTATGATCGCCCACGATGTCACCGCCGCGCACCGTGGCGAAGCCGATGGTGCTGGGCAGGCGCTCGCCGGTCACACCCTCCCGCCCATACACCGCACACTGGGCGAGATCGCGCCCCAGCGCCGCGGCCACCACTTCGCCCATGCGCAGGGCCGTGCCGGAAGGCGCATCCACCTTGTGCCGGTGGTGGGCCTCGATGATCTCCACGTCATAGCCCTCGGCCAAAACCCGCGCGGCCATGTCCAGCAGCTTGAGCACCACGTTCACGCCCACACTCATGTTGGGCGCGAACACGATGCCGATCTCCTCGGCGGCCTCCCGGATCAGGACCTTCTGCTCGGGTGTGAAGCCCGTGGTGCCGATCACCATGGCGATGCCCTGGGCACGGCACAGGGCCAGGTGTTTGAGCGTGCCTTCCGGCCGCGTGAAGTCGATGAGCACCTGGCTGCCGAGAAGCGCCGCTTCCGGGTCGGTGCGCACGGCCACCCCACAGGGCGTGCCCACCAGCTCGCCGGCATCACGCCCCGCAAAGGGACTGCCCGGCCGTTCCAGGGCGGCGCTCAGGCGCAGATCCGCGGCCTGGGTGACGGCCTCGATGAGGGCCCGGCCCATGCGGCCGGACGCGCCGGCAATGGCGACATTGAGCATGAATCCATCCGTTCGGTGAAAAACCGGCACCGGCAGACGGCCCGGGCCGGTTCGGGTTGGTCAGAAACCGATTTTCTCCAGCATGCGTCCGAAAAAGCCCTTCTCCTCCGGGGCCGGCGCCGGCGGCGCATCGGGATCGGCCTTGGACAGCACGATCTCATTGACGCCCCGCGCGGGCTGTTTCTCCGCCTGGGCTCGGTCTTCGGCGGTGAGCGGCACCACGTCCCCGGCCACCCGCACGAGCTGGTCGTTCTCGAAAAACAGCGTGAGCTTGCGTTCCTCCACGAGTTTGCCGCCCTTGGCCAGGCGGTACACGTAGTCCCAGCGGTTGGCGTGGAAGGGATCGGTGATGGGCGGCGACCCCAGCAGGAAGCGCACCTGGGCCCGCGTCATGCCGGGCGCCAGGCGGGCCACCATGTCCTGGGTGATGACGTTGCCCTGCTGGATTTCCACCTTGTAGGGTTCGGGGGCAAGGGAGGTGATGGAACAGCCTGCCAGCCACAAAACCGAGAGCCAAGCAATGCGCCGCATGGGAAGGCCCGCAAAGAAAACTGTCATTATAGCGGCTCGCCCCTGCCCTGGGCAGCGCGCCCGGGGCGGCGTCTTCCAGCCGCCGGGCAAACGGCCTATCATCTGAACGGTCAGTGCTTGCCGGACATACCCATGACCGATCCCAGGGAACTCAAGAACGCCGGGCTCAAGGCCACCCTGCCCCGCCTGAAGATTCTCAGCCTGTTCGAGAACAGCGAGGTCCGCCATCTCACCGCCGAGGACGTCTACCGCATGCTGCTGCAGCAGGGCGACGCGGAGATCGGGCTGGCCACCATCTACCGCGTGCTCACCCAGTTCGAACAGGCTGGGCTGCTGATCCGCCACCATTTCGAAAGTGGCAAGGCGGTGTTCGAGCTGAACCAGGGAGGACACCACGACCACCTGGTGTGCATGCAGTGCGGACGGGTGGAGGAGTTCTACGACGCGGAAATCGAAAAGCGTCAGGAGAGGATCGCCCGGGAGCGCGGCTTCTCCATCCACGAGCACTCCCTCTACATCTACGCCGACTGCACCAAGGAAAACTGCCCCTACCGGCGCTAGGGAAGCGCTGGCGAAGCCCGCCGGTCCCGTGACAGCGGGATGAGCCGCGATCGGGCGCTGGGGAAAACCCGCTGCCAAGCCATGCCTGGCAGGGCCGGTGGAGCGCAAACACCAACTTCAGCGGTCGAGCATTTCCGCGGCGTGGGCGCGGGTGGTGTCCGTGATGTCCACACCCCCCAGCATGCGCGCGATTTCCTCCACCCGTGCCTCCCGGTCCAGGGGAGCGATGCGGGAGACCGTCGCGCCGTCCCGTGTCTCCTTCCACACCCGCAGGTGATGGTCGCCCTGGGCCGCCACCTGGGGCAGATGGGTGATACACAGCACCTGCCGGCTTTCCCCCAGCCGCTTGAGAAGGGCGCCGACGATCTCGGCCACCCCGCCGCCGATGCCCACGTCCACCTCGTCGAAGATGAGGGTGGGCACCGGCGTCACGTCCGCCGCGGCCACCTGAATGGCAAGGCTGATACGGGAAAGCTCGCCGCCGGAGGCCACCTTGGCGAGGGGACGCAACGCCGCCCCGGCATGGGCCGCCACCCTGAACTCCACGTTCTCCAGCCCGAAGCTGCCCCCTTCCGGCACCGGCACCAGCGCCACCTCGAAGCGCGCGCTTGCCATGGCCAGGGTCTGCAGCGTCTGGGTTACCTTGCGGGAAAGCTCCGCCGCAGCCCGGGCCCGTTCCGCGCTGAGTTTTTCCGCCTCGGCACGGAAGCGCGCTGCCAGCGCGGTTTCCCGCTGGGCCAGGGCGGCGGCGTCCCCAGCCTCGGCCAGCTCGGCCAGCCGCTCCCGGGCCCCTTCCAGCAGCGCCGGCAGGCGGTCCGGAGTGACGCGGAATCTGCGTGCCGCGCGGTGGATGGCTTCCAGCCGCGCCTCGCACTCCGCGAGGCGTTCAGGGTCGAGATCCAGCCGCTGGCGATAGTGGTTCAAGGCATAGGCCGCCTCGCGCAACTGGATTTCCGCCGGCTCCAGGATGGCCAGCACTTCTTCCAGGGCCGGGTCGTATTCCCGCAGCTGCTGCAGCCGGTCGATCACGCCCGCCAGCTGGGACAGCAGCGACAGATCGCTTTCCGAGAGCTGCTCCACCGCCTCCCGCGCGCCTTCGATGAGACTGGCGGCATGGGCCAGCCGGCTATGTTCCGCCTGAAGCGCAGCCCACTCCTCCTCGCTGAAATGGAGCGCCTCCAGTTCCTTCACCTGCCATTCCAGCTCTTCCCGTTCCCGGGCGAGCTGGGCCGCATCCCGTTCCGCCAGCTGTCGCTGCCGGCGGATTTCCTGCCAGTCCCGGTACAGGTCGGCCACCAGGCCGGCCAGCACGTCCAGCGCCCCATAGCCATCCAGCAGGGCGCGCTGGGCCGCCGGCCTGAGCAGACTCTGGTGGGCATGCTGGCCATGGATGTCCACCAGCCGCTCCCCCACCTCGCGCAGCTGCTGCAGGGTCGCCGCATGGCCATTGATGAAGGCACGGGAACGGCCCGAGGCATCCACCACCCGGCGCAGCAGGCACAGACCTTCGTCGCCTGTCAGATCCTGGGCGGCCAGCCACGCAAGGAGTTCCTGCTCTCGGGAAATGTCGAACTGGGCGGCAATCTCGGCCCGGGCACAGCCCTCACGCACCACGGAAGCATCGGCGCGGTCGCCCAGCACCAGGGCCAGGGCGTCGATGAGGATGGATTTGCCCGCCCCGGTCTCGCCGGTGAGCACGGTGAACCCGGGCTCGAAATCCAGCTCGACCCGGTCGACGATGACGAAGTCGCGGACGGAAAGATGGACCAGCACGGTCAGCCGTCGCCCCCGAGAAGACCGGTGTGCCTCACAGCTTTTCCCCCCAGTGCAGTTTCTGGCGCAGCATGTCGTAATAGCTGTGACCCTTGGGATGGAGCAGGCGCACCGTTTCCATGGATCCGCTCACCTGCACCCGGTCGCCCACCTGGAGATCCAGCCGGTGCTGGCCATCCAGGTTGGCGCAACAGTCGTCGGCATGGACGATCAGCACCTCCACCTGGGAGTGGCTGTTCACGGCGATGGGCCGGTTGGACAAAGTGTGGGGGCAGATGGGCACGAGGGCGATGGCCTCAAGGGTGGGATGCAGGATGGGGCCGCCCGCCGACAG
>JBBFMG010000058.1:0-11373 GCA_037478575.1 Burkholderiales bacterium
CAGAAGGGCGGGGTCGAGGATATCCGGGCGGTTGGTCGCAGCCAGTACGATGACGCTGGTATCCTTCTCAAAACCGTCCATCTCGGAGAGGATCTGGTTGAGGGTCTGCTCCCGCTCGTCGTGGCCGCCCAGGGGATTGGCCGCGCCCCGGGCGCGCCCCAGCGCATCCAGCTCGTCGATGAAGATGATGGCCGGCGCCTTCTGCCGCGCCTGCTCGAACAGGTCGCGCACCCGCGCCGCGCCCACGCCCACGAACATTTCCACGAATTCGGAACCGGAAATGGAAAAGAAGGGCACGCCCGCTTCCCCCGCCACCGCCTTGGCCAGCAGGGTCTTGCCGGTGCCGGGCGGGCCCACCAGCAGCACCCCCTTGGGAATGCGCGCCCCCAGGCGGCCGTATTCCTGGGGATTCTTGAGGAACTCCACCACCTCCCGCAGCTCGGCCTTGGCCTCATCCACCCCCGCCACGTCATCGAAGGTGACACCGGTATCCTTCTCCACATAGACCTTGGCGCGGCTCTTGCCGATGGTCATGAAGCCGCCCATGCCCTGCTTCTCGGCGAATTTGCGGAACAGGAAGAACCACACGGCGAAGAAGATCACCGCCGGCAGCACCCAGGACATGAGATCGCGCAGGAAGGTGCTTTCCACCACACGGGTGTAGGGCACGCCGTACTGGGACAGGCGCGCGGCAAGGTCGGGCTCCACCCGGTTGGCCACGATGACGGTCTTGCCTTTGACGTCCGGCGATTTGAGCTTGCCCGTGATGAGCTGGTCCGTGATGAACACTTCCTGCACCCGGCCTTCCTTGAGGGCCTGCTCGAATTCGCTGTAGGGCACGGGCTCGACCGTGCGCGCCGTCTGCCACCAGTTCTGCAACATGAGGAGCAGGGTGATGGCGACGATCCAGTAGATGAGATTCCATTGCGTTTTCTGTTCCATGTTTTTCCTTTCGGGGTCAGCGCCAGATCCCCAGAGGATGCCAGCGGGGAGGATCCACCGGGGTGCCCGGCCAGTTCCAGTCCTGATGCAGAGCCGCTCCACCCTGGAGCGCCCGCAGGCGGGCGATGCGCTCCTCGGTGGCGGGATGGGTGCGCAGCCAGGACGGTTCGGGATTGCCCCAGCCGGGCATGAGCCAGCTCTTCCAGGAACGGCTCACGCGCTCGATCTTCGCCAGGGCGGCGGCCAGCCCCTCCGGGTCACCGGTGAGGCGCACCGCCAGGAGATCCGCGTCGAACTCCCGCACCCGCGACAAGCCCAGCTGGGCGAGCAGCGCGAGCTGGGGCGAAAACAGGAGCAGCAACAGGCCGCCCCACTGGATCTCCAGCGCCCCGGCCAGCCATGCCGGCAGGGCCATGAGCAACGATACCTGCGCCACCAGGGCGATGAGGGCGGTGAGGCGGCTTACGTAGTCCGCGAGCCCCATCACCCGGAGGTCGTCCTGGGCGATGTGGGCGATCTCGTGGGCGAGCACGCCCGCCAGTTCACGCCAGCCCAGATTGCGCAGGAGACCTTCCGTGACGGCGATGTGGGGATCGTGGCGGCTGCCCACGGCGAAGGCATTGGCCAGGGGCGTCGCCACCCAGTACAGGCGCGGCGGGCGTGGCAGCCCCGCGCGTGCCGAAAGCTGCGCCACCAGCTGCTTGAGGGCGGGCGATCCCGTGAGCGGGCGCGCACCGTACAGGCGCAGGGTCAGGCGTGATGCCGCGGCCGGCTCGATGGCCAGGGCGACCCCCGTGGCCGCCAGGGCGACCCACAGGCCGGATTCGCCCATGAGCAGCCAGCCCGCGGCGCCGGCGATGGCCACCAGCACGCCCACCAGCAGCAGGCTCTGCAGGCGGTTGGCTCGCGCGTGGCGGCGCCAGTCTTCGCCACCGGCTACGTGACTCACAGCTCGCCCAGGCAACGCAGACGCCGACGCAGCCGGTCGGTTTCCTCCAGGAGATCGGCCACCAGCGCAGCGAGCTCCGGCACGGCATCGAAGTCCCGCTCCAGGCTGCGCATGCGGCGCGCGCGGGTGAGGGCCTCCTCGGCGAAGCGCCACACGCCGCCCACGCTTTCGGCATGGGGAAACAGCCCGGCCTCCAGGCGGGCGAGCAGCCAGTCGGTTTCCACGTCGCAGGCGGCCGCCACCTGTTCCAGGGTGAGCCAACTCTCGGAGAGCAGGGTGCCGATCAATACCTCTTGGTCGCTCATCATGTCCTCCCGGCGCGCGGGTCGAAGGCAAGCTCCCGCGCCATGGTTTCATAGAGTTCCTTCGCCCGCGGGGTATCCGCCGGCGGCAGCACCACCTGCAGGGTGAGCAGGAGATCGCCCGGCGGATCGGAGGGAATCCCCTTGCCCCGCACCCTGAGCTGCCGGCCGGACTGGGCACCGGGCGGGATGCGCACCTTGACCACGCCATCCGGCAGCTCCACCGGCACCACGGCCCCCAGGGCCGCCTCCCAGGGCGCCACCGGCAGCCGCATGAGCAGGTCCTTGCCCTGCACCTGGAAACGGGGATGGGGATGGAAATGCACCTCCAGCAGCAGATCGCCGGGGGGGCCGCCCCCAATGCCGGGTGCGCCCTGGCCCGCCAATCGGATGATCTGGCCCTCGCGCACGCCCTTGGGAATCTTCACGTTGAGGGTGCGTGTATCCAGCACCACGTGGCCGCTGGCATCCAGACGCGGCGCGCGCAGGGTGATCTGGCGCGTGGCGCCGGTGAAGGCGTCGGCCAGATCGAGATAGACCTTGGCGTGATGGTCCTCGCCCTGGGCGCGAAAGGCCCCGCTGCGGCGGCTGCGCCCCCCCAGCCCGCCGAAGAGCTGGGAGAAGAAGTCGGAGAACTCCGCCGCCTCGTGGGGCGAGAAACCGTGGGTGGAAAACTCGAAACCCGCATCCCAGCCCGGCGGCGGCCGGAATTCCTCGCCCGAACGGTAGCCCTGGGCCGCGAGCTGATCATAGGCGGCCCGCTTCTCCGGATCGGAAAGCACGGCGTAGGCCTCGTTGATCTCCTTCATGCGCTTTTCCGCGTCCGGCTCCTTGGAGACGTCCGGGTGGTATTTGCGCGCGAGCTTGCGGAAGGCCTTCTTGATCTCGTCCGCCGTCGCATCGCGGGAGACGCCCAGCACTTCGTAGTAGTTCTTGAATTCCATGCCTAGTCCTTGTTCTGGCGTGTGCGGCGAGCAGGAGATATGAGGGTCGGGGGCCGCCAATCAAGAGGCCACCCAACCAGCAGGCCGGCCTGCCGCCCGTTGAAACCCGACACGGCCACCCAAAATTATTCTGAAGGTGGAAAAGGTTCACACATTTTTTCATTCTGACTGCTTTAATGAGAATAGGACAGCACGAAAGGAGTGAGCCATGAAACTCGGTTTGCGCGAGGTGGGCAGTCTGTGGGACAGCGTCACGGAGGGCTGGCGCCATTTGTGGGAATCGGCGCGGGGGGCCCTGACCCGCTTCAGGCCCGGCGACAAGACCAATTTGCCCCAGGCCGAGGAGGTCGAGGATGAATCCTTCCTGCCCTCGCTGGGCTGGGCCATGCTGGGCGGCGAGGTATTCGAGGACGACACCCGGGTGGTGGTGCGCCTGGAGGTACCGGGCATGGACAAGGCCGATCTGGACATTCAGGTGGAGGGCGACAGCCTCGTAGTCTCCGGCGAAAAGCGCTTCGAGCGTGAGTCCACCCAGGGCCGCTGGCATACCCTGCAGTGTGCCTATGGCAGCTTCCGGCGTGTCATCCCACTGCCGGTCCCGGTGAAGAGCGAGGAGGCACGCGCCAGCTACCGCAACGGAGTGTTGCGGGTGGAACTGCCCAAGCTGGAGCCCGGCCGGCGCGCGCCCCGGTCCATTCCCGTCGAGTAAGATTTGCCAACCCTGTCACCCTAAGAGGAGTCGAGTCATGACCATCCCCATCCTTGATGCCATCCAAGGCAAAGTCATCGTCCGCAACCACTATGGCGAGCTGGTGGAGCTGGACGAATGGTCGCCCGAGATCGCACGCAAAATCGCCGAACAAGAAGGCATCACGCTCACCGACGAGCACTTCCAGGTGGTCAATTTCCTGCGGGATTACTTCATCAACCAGAACGGCAGCACCGAGGACGCGCACCAGATCCTGCGTTCCACCGAGGAGTATTTCGCCGACAAGGGCGGCCGCCGCTGGCTGTACCAGCTGTTTCCCCACGGCCCCATGGTGCAGGGCATGAAGATCGCGGGGCTGCCGGTGCCGCCCCACGCCACCGATCCGTCCTTCGGCAGCGTGAGCTGACCGTCACCCGGAAAGACTTGCCCGCGCGCGGGCGATGGCGGCGCGCACGGCCTCCGGCGCCGTGCCGCCCACGTGATTGCGCGCCGCGAGGGATCCTTCCAGGGTGAGCACGGCGAACACGTCGCTGTCGATCACGGGCGAGAACTGCCGCAGCTCCGCCAGGGAAAGATCGGCGAGATCGCAGCCCCGGGTCTCCGCATGGCGCACCGCACGCGCCACCACCTCGTGGGCATCGCGGAAGGGCACGCCCTTCTTCACCAGATAATCCGCGAGATCCGTGGCGGTGGCGAAGCCTTCCCGCGCCGCGTTGCGCATGGCCTCGGCATTCACGGTGATGCCACCCATCATGTCCGCGAACAGGGTGAGGGCGTCAAGCAGCGTATCGACGGTGTCGAACAGGGGCTCCTTGTCTTCCTGGTTGTCCTTGTTGTAGGCCAGGGGCTGCGCCTTCATCAGGGTCAGCAGCGCCATGAGGTGACCATAGACACGCCCGGTTTTGCCCCGCACCAGCTCCGGCACGTCCGGGTTCCTCTTCTGGGGCATGATGGAAGAGCCCGTGCAGAACCGGTCTGCCAGCCGGATGAAGTTGTAGCGGGGACTCATCCACAGGATGAGCTCCTCCGACAGGCGCGACAGATGCGTCATCACCAGGGACGCGCAGGCGGTGAATTCGATGGCGAAGTCGCGATCGGACACGGCATCCAGGGAGTTCTCGCACAGGCCCTCGAAGCCCAGCAGTTCCGCCACCCGTTCCCGGCGGATGGGATAGGTGGTACCGGCGAGCGCCGCCGCCCCCAGAGGCAGGCGGTTGACCCGCCGCCGGCAGTCCGCCAGCCGTTCCTGATCCCGCGCAAACATTTCCTGGTAGGCCATCAGGTGATGGGCGAAGGACACCGGCTGGGCCACCTGCAGGTGGGTGAAGCCAGGCATGATGGTCTCGGTGTGGCGCTCGGCCAGATCCAGCAGCGCAAGACGCAGCCCGCGCAGACGTTCCTGCAACCGGTCGATGGCATCCCGCAGCCACAGGCGCACGTCGGTGGCCACCTGGTCGTTGCGGGAACGCGCGGTATGCAAACGCTTGCCCGCCTCGCCGATGAGCTCGGTGAGGCGGCGCTCGATGTTCATGTGCACGTCTTCCAGATCCACCGACCAGGGGAAGCGCCCGCTCTCGATCTCCTCCCGGATGCGTGCCATGCCCGTTTCGATGGCGGCGAGATCGGCCGCGCTGAGCACCCCCACCTCGCTCAGCATGCGCGCGTGAGCAAGGGAACCCTGGATGTCGAACGGCGCCAGCCGGCGGTCGAAAAAGACCGAGGCGGTGAAGCGTTTCACCAGCTCGTCCACGGGCTCGGAAAAGCGTCCCGACCAGGCGCCGGCCGGGGATTTTTCTTCTTGCATCAAGGATATGCCTTCACGACAATAGGAACGTGGCAAGTATAAACCATCCCCATCCGGTCACCCTTCCCAATTTCGCCAATCTCGGCATCATCCTGCGTATCCTGGTGATTGCCAACGTCATGGGGCTGGCGGCCGCCCTGCTGATCGCCCCCACCCTGGCCGAAAGCTGGCGCGTCCTGCAGGAGGTTTCCGTGCATCTGCAGCCGGTGGTGCTGGCCAGTGTGGCCATACTGTTCCTGGGCAACCGGCTGCTCGCACGCCTGCCCTATGCCTGGGGCGCGGCGTTGGTGGCGGCCCTGGTGACGGTCCTCGCCATGGGCCACGAGCTCCTCCTGGCGCGCCTGTTCCTGCCTGAGACCCGGGCCGAACCGGCACGCGCGGGGATGCTGGCGCTTCTCGCCGCGGGCACGATCCTTGGCTACTTCCACATGCGCAGCCGCATTCTCTCCCCTGCGGTGACCGAGGCGCGTCTGGCGGCATTGCAGGCGCGCATCCGGCCCCATTTCCTGTTCAACAGCATCAATGCCGTGATGAGCCTGGTGCGCAGCGACCCGCGGCGCGCCGAGCGGGCGCTCTTGGACATGGCCGATCTGTTCCGTGTGCTCATGGGCAACAACCGGGAACTGGTGACCCTGGAGAGCGAGCTCAACCTGAGCTGGCAGTATCTGGAGCTGGAGCAGCTCCGGCTGGGCGACCGCCTCAAGGTGGTCTGGCATATCGACAAGATGCCCAAGGACGCCCTGGTGCCGCCGCTGCTGCTGCAGCCCCTGCTGGAGAATGCCGTCTATCATGGAGTGGAGCCGGTGGCGGAGCCGGGCGAGATCGTGGTCAACATCTATCGCCACCGGGACCAGGTGCACCTGGTGGTGAAGAACCCCTGCCCCGCCAACGGCAGTCACCATGCGGGCAACCGTATGGCGGTGCAGAACATCCGGGAGCGGCTGGCCCTGCACTTCGATGCCGAGGCCACCATGAAGGCGGAACGACTGGGGGACACCTATCAGGTGCACATCACTCTTCCCTACACCCGGGCCAAGGATGCAGCCAGAACCCCTGCGCGTGCTGATCGTGGATGACGAGGCACCGGCGCGCGCGCGCCTGCGTGACCTCCTCGCCGACCTCGCGCCGAGCCTGCCGGTCACCGTGGCGGGCGAGGCCGCCAACGGGCGCGAAGCCCTGGATGCCGTCTGCCGCCTCGAGCCGGATGTGGTGCTGCTGGACATCCGCATGCCGGAGATCGATGGCATCGAAGCCGCCGAACACCTGCTGCAGCTGGAACGGCCGCCGGCGGTGATTTTCACCACCGCCTACGACAACTACGCGGTGCGCGCCTTCGAGGTGAATGCCATCGACTACCTGCTCAAACCCGTGCGCGAGGAGCGCCTCATGGCCGCCCTGCAGAAGGCCCAGGCGCTGACCCGGCCACGCCTGGCGGCACTCAAGGAGGCGGCGGGCCATGCGCGCACCCACTTGGCCATCACGGACCGGGGTCGCATCGTGCTGGTGCCCGTGAACGAGGTGATCTACCTCAAGGCGGAGCTCAAATACGTGACGGTGCGCACCGCGGCCCGGGAATACCTGCTCGAGGAATCCCTGAGCCGGCTGGAGCAGGAGTTCGGCGAGCGCTTCGTGCGCATCCACCGCAACTGCCTGGTGGCGCGCGCCCATGTGGCGGGCTTCCGGCGGGTGAAGGACGGGGAGGCCGAAGGGGAGACTGCCGGCAGCGGCTGGGTGGTGCTGCTCAAAGAGGTGCCGGAGACCCTCCCCGTGTCACGGCGTCAGCAGCACGTGATCCGCGAATTCAAAAGCGGGCTCAAGGGAATCCAGCAGGACTGACCCCAGCCGGGAGCGGCTCAATTCGCGGCGGTGCGCGCCTCGCCCCGCACCCGCGCCTGCGCGGCGTGGATGGCCTCGTCCAGGGGGCCGCCGTAGAAATCGGGATTGGCGATGCCCACCAGGGGCAGGGCCACCTCCCGCCCGCGGGTGTCGAGGAACTTGACCGTGGGCGTCATGCTCACCTGGTAGCGCGCGGCGAATTCGGCATGGGTGGTGGGACGACCGTCGAAATCCACCAGACGCTGGGAGCTGCCGGCGTCGATCTCCACCATCACCACCTTGTCGTCATAGTCGGCGTTGCGGGTGGTGGGGATGAGAAAGCCGTCGCGCACCTGGGCGCAGTAATGGCATCCGGCGGAGCTAAAAAGCACGAGAATCGCCGCGCGCCGGCTGGCGGCCTCGCGCGCCACCTTGGTGAGATCGCGCGCCATGGGCAGCACACCCCGCTCCACCGCACCCGCCGGCGCGGCCGCCAGCCATGATAGAATCCCCGCCAACAGGGCCAGCTTGAGCGTTTGCCAGTCCAACGCCGCGGGTCGCAGCTTCCAGGTCCTCATTTCCGCTTGTCTCCGTTCCACGCCTGTTGCGTCAGGCCGTCGTTTTCGTGATTTGGTTCAATTCGATCAGGCTTCCGGGGAGAACATCATCAGCGAACTGATCATCGCCTCGCGCGAAAGCCAGCTTGCCCTGTGGCAGGCGCGCCACATCCAGGCACAGCTCGCGGGATTATACCCGGACTGGCGGGTGTCCATCCTGGGCATGACCACCACCGGCGACCGCATCCTGGACGCCCCCCTGGCCAGGATCGGCGGCAAGGGGCTGTTCGTGAAGGAGCTGGAAGTGGCCATGGCGGAGGGCCGCGCCCACATCGCCGTGCATTCCATGAAGGACGTGCCCATGGTGCTGCCCGAGGGCTTCGCCCTGGCCGCCATCGGGCCGCGGGAAGATCCCCGGGATGCCTTCGTCTCCAATGAATACGCCACCCTCGCCGACCTGCCTGCGGGCGCGCGGGTGGGCACCTCCAGCCTGCGCCGGCAGGTGCAGCTCAAGGCGCGTTTCCCCCATTTGGTGATCGAACCGCTGCGGGGCAATGTCCAGACCCGGCTGCGCAAGCTGGACGAAGGGCAATACGCGGCCATCATCCTCGCGGCCGCGGGCCTCAAGCGCCTGGAACTCGCCCACCGCATCACCGCCGTGCTCACGCCGGAAGAGAGCCTGCCCGCGGTGGGCCAGGGTGCGCTGGGCATCGAGTGTCTTGCCGCGCGCGCGGATCTCATCGAGCGCATGCAACCCTTGAACGATCCCGCCACGGCAGCCTGCGTGCAGGCCGAGCGGGCCATGAGCCGCCGGCTCGCGGGCAGCTGCCAGACGCCCCTGGGCGGCTACGCCACCCTCACCGGCGACACCCTCACCCTGACCGGCTTCGTGGCGGATCTGGACGGCCGGCGCATGGTGCAGGACCGCCTGTCCGGGCCCGTGACGGAAGCCGAACGCATCGGCGTGGCGCTTGCGGAGCAGCTGCTGGCCCGCGGGGCGGACCGCATCCTCGCCGAGCTCGGGGTCCTGCCGTGAATACCGGGACCGGGCCCCTGGCGGGTCTGGGTATTCTGGTCACCCGCCCCGCGCATCAGGCTGAACATCTGGCGGAAGGCATCCGCGCCGCAGGCGGGGAGCCCATCCTGTTTCCCCTGCTGGAAATCGTCGATGTCCCGGATCTCGCGCCCTTGAACGCGATCATCGACCGGCTCGACGAGTTCCATCTCGCCATCTTCATTAGCCCCAATGCGGTGGCCAAAGCCATGAACCTGATCCTGGCGCGGCGCACCCTGCCGCCGAATCTGGCCATCGCAGCGGTGGGACAGGGCAGCGCGCGCGCCCTCAGGGAACGGGGCGTGTCCGACGTGATCGCCCCCCAGGGCCGCTTCGACAGCGAGGCGCTGCTGGCGCTCGCCCCCCTCCAGACGGTCGAGGGCAAGCGCGTGGTGATCTTCCGTGGCGAGGGGGGCCGGGAACATCTCGCCGAGGTGCTGAGAAGCCGCGGCGCCCACGTGGAATACGCCGAGTGCTACCGCCGGGCGCCGCCCCAGGGCGACAGCGCTCAGCTTTTGCACCTATGGGCGCGGGGCGCGCTGAACGCCATCACCGTCACCAGCAGCGAGAGCCTGCACAACCTGTTCGAGCTGGTGGGCAAGCTGGGCCAGCAGTGGCTGCGCGCCACGCCCCTGTTCGTGTCCCACGAGCGCATCGCGGCAGCCGCGCGCGCCCTGGGGCTCAACCAGGTGTTCGTCACGCCGCCCGGCGACGAAGGACTGCTGGCCGGCCTCATCGCCTGGCGCCAGAGCCGATCCGCTAGAATGTCCCAATGAACGAAAACGCCAAAGAAACCGTCTCCGCGCCTGTTCCTGCTCCCGAGCCGACCACCGCGCCTCCCAGGAAGCCCCTCTTCACGGCTTCGCGCCTGATCGCCGCGCTGGCGCTGTTGGTGGCGCTGGGCGTGTGGCTGTACACCGCCCGCCAGATCCACGGGCTGGAAGCCGAACTCGCGCGCAGGCTGTCGGCCATCGAGACACGCAGCAACGAAAGCCGGGTGCTGGCGGGGCAGGCCCAGGAGGCCATGCGCGAGCTGCTGGTGAAGATCGGCGTGCTGGAGCAAAAGCTGCAGGAATCCCAGGACCAGCAGCTCGCCCTGGAGGCCCTGTATCAGGAACTGGCCCGCGGGCGCGACGAGGCGACCCTGGCCGAGATCGAGCAGCTGGTGTATTTCGCCAGCCAGCAGCTGCAGCTGTCGGGCAACGTGAAGGCCGCGCTGATCGCCCTGCAGAATGCCGAGTCCCGCTTGAGCCGCAGCGACAAGCCCCAGTTCCATCGCCTGCGCCAGGTGCTCGCGCGGGACATCGAGCGTCTGCGCTCCTCCCCCGCGGTGGATGTGACCGGCCTGTCCCTGCGCCTGTCCGAACTGATCGACCAGGTGGATGAGCTGCCGCTGTTCCCCGCATCCCCGGGCTCTCCCGCCGGCACGCCTGCAGCAGCCCCCGCGTCCGCCCAGGGCGGCCTGGCCTGGTGGAAGCGCTTCGCCGCCGAAGTGTGGTCCGATTTCACCCAGCTCGTGCGCATCCAGGATACGGGCCGCCCCGAGCTGCCCCTGCTGCCGCCGGAGCAGGCCTATTACGCCCGCGAGAATCTCAAGCTGCGTCTGCTCACGGCGCGGCTGGCGCTGCTGCACCACGACGAGACAGGCTACCGGCGCGATCTCAAGGCCGCCCAGGAGTGGCTGGTGCGCTATTTCGACAGCGGCGACAAGCGGGTCAAGGCCGCCGCCAGTCTGCTGCGGCAGCTCGCCGAAAGTCCGGTGCGGGTGGACCTGCCGGACATTTCCGCCAGCGTGGCCGCGGTGCGCGACTTCCGTCTGGCGCCGGAGCGGGGGACGCGGTGAAGGCGCTCACCTGGTTTCTGGCCGTCGTCGGCGCGGCCATCGCCCTGGTGCTGGCCATCAAGACCAACGTCGGTTACGTGGTGGTGGTCTATCCCCCCTACCGGTTCGATTTCTCCCTAAACTTCCTGATCATCGCCCTGCTTCTAGGCTTCGTCCTGCTCTATGGCGTGGTGCGTGTGGCGGTGCACACCTGGCGTCTGCCCGCCTATGTGCGCCGGTTCCGGCGCGAGCGGCGGCGGGAAAAGGGCCGGCGCGCCACACTGGAGGCGGAGCTGGCTTTCGCCGAAGGACGCTGGGCCAAGGCCGAGCGGCTCGCCCAGCAGGCCATGGACCTGGGCGAGGCGGTGCTGCTCAATGCCCTGCTCGCCGCCCGCGCCGCCCACGCCCAGCGCAACTTCAAGGCACGGGATGCCTATCTCGCCCGGGCGGAGAAGGCAAGCCCGGATGACCCCAC
>JBBFMG010000059.1:0-11334 GCA_037478575.1 Burkholderiales bacterium
CTTGATCTTGGTCTCGCCATTGACCATCTCGAACTCGGCCACGCGCAGATGGGTGGCGCGCCCATCCGGACCCTTGATCACTTCCACCGGGGTCACCCCACCGCGGATTTCGATGCCTTCCGCGAGGGCATGTTCCACTTCCGCCTTGTTGGCGTTCATCTTGTCGATGGTGGCGCGGGAGATCAGGATCACCTCCGCACCCTCACGCGCGGACACGGCCGCCACGTCATGGGCGACGTGGCCCTGGAGCACGTATTCGGGCCGGTCGCTTTCGTTGATCTTGGTGATGTTGCCCAGACGGCGGGCCACGGTCGCCACGTCGATGGAGGTGTCGCCACCACCGATCACCACCACGCGCTTGCCCACATACTGCAGGCGGCCTTCGTTGAAGGCGCGCAGGAAGGCCATGGCGGTCACGCAGTTGGGGGCGTCGGAGCCGGGCACCGGCAGGGTCTTGCCAGACTGGGCACCCATGGCGAAGAAGATGGCGTCGTACTCCTTGTCCAGCTGCTCCAGGGTGACGTCACGCCCGACGCGCGTGTTCAGGCGCACCTCCACGCCCAGGTCGAGAATGCGCTGGATCTCGCCGTCCAGCACTTCCCGCGGGGTACGGAAGCCCGGGATGCCGTAGCGCATCATGCCACCCAGCTCGGCATGCTCGTCGAAGATGGTGACGGCATGACCCTTGCGGCGCAGCTGGTAGGCCGCGGCCAGACCGGCGGGGCCGCCGCCGACGATGGCCACCTTCTTGCCGGTGTCAGGACCCGGCTCACCGAAGCCGAGCTTGTGTTCCAGGGCCCAGTTGCCGATGAAGTGCTCCACCGCGTTGATACCCACGTGATCTTCCACCATGTTGCGGTTGCAGCCCTTCTCGCAGGGAGCGGGGCACACCCGGCCCATGACGGCGGGGAAGGGGTTGGCATCGGTGACCCGACGGAAGGCGTACTCCTGCCAGCTCATGCCCCCGGTGGGCTTCTCGATGCCACGCACGATGTTCAGCCAGCCGCGGATGTCCTCACCGGAGGGGCAGCTGCCCTGGCAGGGCGGCGTGGACAGGACGTATTCCGGGCACTTGTGCGATTCGTCGCCCTGGAAAATCCATTCGCTCAAACGGCGGTCTTTGCGGCTCTGGCCTTCCTTGAAGCGGCGGAACGTCAAGCCTTCGGTCTTCGGTTGGTTCGGGGCTGCCATCTGACTTCTCCTTACGTCGTGATCGTCTGATTTCGTGAGTTATTCGTTCGAGCCCAGCTGGATCGCCGTGCTGACCAGCTGATGCACCCCACCCACCATGCTCATGGGGAAGCCGTAGTAGGGGAGAACCTTGGTGAACTGCGCCTTGCAGATGGCGCAGATGGTGGCCATGAAGTTGACTTTCTTGTCGTCGACCACCTGCTTCAAAGCCTGCATGCGCGGCAGGGCGCCCTTGACGCGCACCTCCATGAGGTCGTCCGTGAGCAGACCGCCGCCGCCACCACAGCAGAACGTGCCCTCGTAGATCGTCTCCGGTGCCATGTCGTAGAAATGATTGCAGCACGCCTTGATGATTTCGCGCGGGATGATGAACTGCCCACCCGGCATGTCCCCCATGCGCGAGGCCCGGGCCACATTGCAGGAGTCGTGGAAGGTCACGATGCGGTGGTCGTTGGCCGACTTGTCCAGTTTGATGGCGCCCTTCTGGATCAGATCCCAGGTGACCTCGCAGATATGGGAGGGCTGCTTGTAGCGGTGATCCAGCTGCTGCTGGAGCATCTTGCCGAAGGGATCCTCGGCGCCGGCACCAACGCCGGTCAGGGTATTCCAGAAGCTGTAGGCGACGCGCCAGGCATGCCCGCATTCGCCCACCACGATGCGCTTGACGCCCAGTTCCAGGGCGGCCTCGCGGATGCGCAGGGCCGCCTTGCGCATGTTCTCATAGCTGCCGATGAACAAGCCGAAATTGCCGGCCTCGGAAGCCGTGGAAGAAAGGGTCCAGCTGATGCCGGCTGCGTGGAACACCTTGGCGTAGCCGATCAGGCTTTCCACATGGGGCTCCGAGAAGAAGTCCGCCGAAGGCGTGACCAGCAGCACCTCGGCGCCCTTCTGGTCGATGGGTAGCCGCACCGGCACACCGGTATCGGCGAGAATGTCTTCCTCGAGACCGGCCAAGGTGTCTTCCAGCGCCGGCCCGGGCAGGCCCAGGTTGTTGCCGATGCGGTGCAGCTTGCCCAGGATCTCGTTGGAGTATTTCTGACCCCGGCCCACGGAGTCCATGATCTCCCTTGCCGCCATGGTGATCTCGGCGGTATCGATGCCATAGGGGCAGTACACCGAGCAGCGGCGACATTCCGAGCACTGGTAAAAGTAGCTGTACCACTGGTCCAGCACTTCCTCGGTGAGGTCGATCGCGCCCACCAGTTTGGGGAAGTACTTGCCGGCAAAGGTGAAGTAGCGGCGGTAGACCTTGCGCACCAGCTCCTGGCGGGCTACCGGCATGTTGTTGGGATCGGCGGTGCCCAAGTAGTAGTGGCACTTGTCGGTGCAGGCACCGCAATGCACGCAGGCATCCAGGAAGACCTGCAGGCCGCGGTATTTCTTGAGCAGCTCGCCCATGCGCTCCACGGCACGTTCCTTCCAGTTGGGAAGGAGTTCGCCCGGATAGCCGAGCTGTTCCTGGATCTTGTCTCCGGCAATGAAGGACTGGACGCCCTGCATGGCCCCCGGTTTGATGGGGGGGATGGGCAGGGTCGCGGTGTCGTCCAGCAGCTTGGGTGTCTCGAAAGTCGGTCCAGCCACGTTGATCCCCTAAACCTGTCTCGTCATTTTTCCAGTTCGGCCGCCCAGGGCGCCAGGTGACGGTGTTCGCGCGGATCGTCCACCTGGTTGCGGCTGGGGCTGAAGAATACGCCCGGCGCATGAAGCAGCTTGCTGATGGGGAAGATGATCATCAGTGTGGCGACCAGGGCCAGATGAGCCATCAGCAGCGGGTCTTCCGGCAGGGGGTTGATCTCGAAGCGCATCAGCCCAAGCATGAACACCTTAAGGCCGACGACGTCCGTGTGGGAGACAAAGGTCATGCCCATGCCGGTGAGGCCGATGCCGATCAGAAGCAGCAGGATCAGATGATCGGACAGGGTGGTGATGTAGCGCACACGGTCCACCAGGAAGCGGCGCGCCCACAGACCGATCAGGCCGGCCACCATGGCGAAGGAGGCATATTTGCCGGCAGCCTGGACCAGCTCGAAAGAGACGATGTCCCAAACGGGATACTGGAAATAGCGCAGGTGGCGGAACAGCACGACGGCCAGGCCCACATGGAACAGCCAGCCGAAAATCCAGATCCACTTGTTCGATTTGAACAGGCTCTCGAACAGGACCACTTCGCGCACCATGCGCATGACCACCCCGGCCTTGGTAGTGGGTGCCGGCGTGGTGGGAATCTTGAGAGGGGCGGGCGTCTTGGCGTATTGATAGATCTTGCGTGCCAGACCCAGCACCAGAATGGCAGTTGCCACGTAAAAAAGGGCCGCAAAAAATACCGTCGTTGTTGTCATCACCAGCCTCGGAACCAAATCGGAGGTTTCCGGCGAGCCACGCGGCCTGCTGGCCGTGCGGCTGCCGGATCAACGCACCTTAGATGCAGCCGGTCGGCTTGGGCAGACCGGCGATCTTGCACGCCTGCTTGGCCGGGCCGTAGGGGAACAGCTCGTACAGATACTTGCTGTTGCCTTTCTCGGGCCCGAGCTTCTTGCCGATGGCCTTGGTCAGCACGCGGATGGCCGGAGCGATCTGGTAGTCGTTGTAGTACTCACGCAGGAAGTTGATCACCTCCCAGTGGGCGTCGGTCAGCTCGACCTTCTCCTCGGCGGCCAGGTGCTTGGCCACTTCCTCGTTCCAGTCGGCCAGGTTGACCAGGTAGCCTTCCTCGTCGGTTTCGTACACTTTGCCGTTGATTTCGAAGCTCATTTGGATCTCCTTACTTGAAAAATATGAAGCATTACAACCAGGACTGGTTGTTGGGATGCTCCGCCACCAAATCCACAAAACCGCCGTAATCCACCAGCTTGATGCCGTCGATCACGCGGTCTTGCATGCCACGCGCTTCCAAGTCCGGCCACAGGGCATAGACCTTGATCTTGCCCATGGCGGCTTTCAGCGAATTCTCCGCAATGTTGCCCTTGGTGGCCGCATACACGCCGTCTTCGATGAGCAGCAGCGCCGCCCCATCCTCGTGCATGATGACCCGCAGGCAGTTCTCCAGCGTCCGGTTCTCGAACGGGGATTTGTTCACGATGTGCAGCATTCGGTTTCTCCCCTCAGAAGCTCAGCACGACGTCCTGCTCGGCCATCAGCTTGGCCATGCCGGCCGCGTCGAGCACTTCCACGTCCACCAGCAGGTCGTCCACGGTCAGGCCGCGTTCTTCCAGGGACTCCTTCATCACATAGAGTTTTTCGATGTCGTAGCCTTCCAGCGCCCGGTAGGTGGGGGAGAAGTTCTTCACATCGATGGCCTTGGTGTGCTGGCCCTTGACGATCTGGTACACACCATCGTCCAGGAAAACCAGGCTCACGTCCTGATCGAAGGCGGCGCTGATAAGCACCACTTCCAGGCCTTCCAGCGCGTAGATCGTGCCATAGGGGGCCTTGCGGTTGACGAACATGAACTTCTTGACGACGCCGGAGGCTTCGTCTTCGAAGTCGATACCACCCGTTGCTTCGGTCATGTCTTCCCCCATCAGTCGCCAAACACCACGAGACGGTCGGCCTGGATGCCGACTTCAACCAGCTGGCCGAGACCGGAGATGCGGAAACCTTCTGCCAGGTTCTCGTCCTTGATGCCGCGACGCAGCGCGGCTGCCACGCACACCACCAGGTCGATGTTGTGCTCCTTCGCGAGCTTCTGCCAGCGGTTGACGATGTGACGGTCGTCCTGCGGCGGCTCGGTCAGGCGGCTGGAGTTGTACACCCCGTCGTGATAGAAGAACACCCGGGGCACTTGATGGCCTTTCTCGATCGCAGCCTTGGCAAACTGATAAGCGGTATCGCTTGCCTGGTGCTGGTAAAGACCCTCATTCACCAGAATGCCAAATTTCATCCAAAACCCCTGATATTTGTAGTGTTTTTTAATGGCATCACCCCCGCCCTCGGTGGAGGGCCGGGGGATACCACTACGCTTTAGAAGCGGATGTGCGCCGAAGCGTTGAACGTGACGCGGTGGCCCTTCCAGTCATCGATGTGATACTTGGTGAAGGGCAGCCCGGTCTTCTCGAAGAAGCGCGGCCAGCCGATGCGGTCGATCCAGTCGCGCATACGCTCCCAGGGACGGGCATCCGCCTTGTAGACCGCGAGAATCTTCTTGACGACGGCCGACACTTCCGGCCAGCGCGGCGCGTTGTTGGGCAGGCCCGCTGCCACCAGCTTGTGGAAGGTCGGACGGGAACGGGCGTTGGAGTTCTTGCCGCCCACCCAGATTGCGATCTTGGAGTGCTCGGGGTCGTTGATCTGCATCGGCGGGCAGGGGGGATAGCAGGCGCCGCAGCAGATGCATTTCTTCTCGTCCACTTCCAGGGAGGGCTTGCCGTTCACCAGGGCAGGACGAATGGCCGCCACCGGGCAGCGCGCCACGACGGCCGGACGCTCGCACACATTGGCCACCAGGTCGTGATTGATCTTGGGCGGCTTGGTGTGCTGCACGATGACGGCGATGTCAGCCTGGCCGCCGCAGTTGATTTCGCAGCAGGAGGTGGACAGCTTCACGCGGTTGGGCATTTCGCACTTCACGAAGTCTTCGTAAAGCTCGTCCATCAGCGCCTTGACCACGCCGGAAGCGTCGGTGCCGGGAATGTCGCAGTGCAGCCAGCCCTGGGTGTGGGCCACCATGGAGACGGAGTTGGCGGTACCACCCACGGGGAAACCGGCCTCGGTCAGCGCCTTGATGAGCGGCTCGACCTTTTTCTCGTCGGCCACCATGTACTCGATGTTGGAACGGGCGGTGAAGCGCACGTAGCCGTCACCGTATTTGTCGGCAATCTCGGCCAGCTTGCGGATGGTGTAGGTGTCCATCTGGCGCTGGGTGCCGGCCTTGACGGTCCAGATCTCGTCGCCGCTTTCGGCGCGGTGATAGAGCACACCGGGCCGGGGATGGGAGTGGAACACCCACTTCCCGTAGTTCTTGACCATCACCGGGTGCATGTACGGTTTGGGATCCGGCGCCCCGGATTCGATCGGTTGGCGAAGTTCTGCCATAAGGTTTCCTCTCTTGGTTATGCCTGGGGTTGCAGGCCCACCCTCGCGGGTGGGCGCTCATACCGTTCCGCTCAGCCGGCCTTGGCGGCAGCCTTGCGCTCGTTCCACTTGGCGACTTCTTCGTCCCAGCCGTCGGTCCGCACGTAGGGGTTGGAGCGCGGCTCGAGGATCATGTTGGGATCCACATCGAGGCCGATGCCCTCGAGGAAGTTCACCAGACCGATGCGGTCGATCATCTCGCCGGTGCGCTCGTGTTCCAGCGCGTTTTCGGCGAAGAAGTCGAGGATGTTGCGCGCCAGCTCGTTCAGTTTCTCGAAGTCCTCGTCGGATTCGAGCTTCATGAACGGGATGATCACGGTACCCATGGTGGCACCGATCTTCAGCACGCCCTTGCCACCCACCAGGATGGTCACGCCCTTGTCCTTGCCGGGCAGCAGGCCACCGGGGATGACGTTCAGGCAGTGCATGCAGCGCACGCAGTTGTGGTTGTCGATTTCCATGCAGTCCTGGGCATCGACCGCGGCCACGGAGTAGCCGTCGCCCTTGGCGACCTGATCCTTCGGCACCAGGCGGATGGCCTTGGTCGGGCACATGTTAATGACCTGGTTGACCAGCTCGGTCTTGCCGTGCTTCGCCACCCACTCCTGCACCAGGCCTTCGTTCACCTGGATGTTGTCGCGCCAGGTGCCGATGGTGGCCATGTCGGAACGCTGGATGGCGTTCACGCAGTCATTGGGGCAGCCGGAGAACTTGAACTTGAACTTGTAGGGCAGGGCCGGACGGTGCATGTCGTCCAGGTTGTTGTTGATGACGGTGCGCAGGGCGCGGGCCTCGTCATAGCAGGACATCTCGCAGCGGGCGGCGCCCACGCAGGACATGGAGGTGCGCAGGGCCGGGCCGGCACCACCGAGGTCAAAGCCATGCTCGTTCAGCTCGTCGAACGCGGCCTGCACGTTCTCGGTCTTGATGCCCTGGAACATGATGTCGCCGGACTGGCCATGGAAGGCGATCAGACCGGAACCGTACTTGTCCCACACGTCGCACATCCAGCGCAGCAGGTCGGAGGTGTAGTGCATGCCCGCAGGCGGCTGAACGCGCAGGGTATGGAACTCGGCCGCATCCGGGAACAGGGGCTGGTCGTTCTCGTCCTTCAGTTCGGTGAAGCGCGGGATCACGCCGCCGCCGTAGCCGAACACGCCCACCGTGCCACCCTTCCAGTAGCCTTTGCGGGTGCGATAGGAGGTTTCCAGCTGACCCAGCAGGTCAACCATCATGTCCTTTTCCTTCGCAAGGCGCTTGAGGCCCGTCACGAAGCTGGGCCAGGGGCCACTTTCCAGTTGGTCGAGCAAAGGCGTTTCGATCATTTGTTTTGCCATGGCGTTTTCTCCACTTCTCAAGCGTTGAACTGACAACCCAAGGACACTGCGCGACTCGCCCAAACCGTCCAAGCAGGAGCCGCTTTGCTTGGGAACCCGGCGGGGCCGGAGGCCGGACCCGCACTTCGTGGCCCAAATCTTATGCCCCGCGATTCCGGGGAGCTACTATTCCGAGTAGTTAGCCTGGACCTACCCAAAAGGGGTATGCGGCCTTCCCCCGATTGGCTAGAGGCGGGCCAAAAGCGGCCGGCTGCCTTGATTCGGCGCAAGGGAGCCATTACCTTATCGCCAAACCTGAAACTCTAGCATAGGTGGCGGATTTTGCAATCGGATCAGATCACTAGCCTGGCCAAGTTCACCTGCCAGCCGTTTCGCCAGGAAGTGGAGCTGCAGCAGGTGGTGCATGCGGCCGGCTATACCAGTCTGCGTTTGCGCATCCGCGAGGGAAAGCGCTTCACCGTGTTTGATATCGACGCCCCGACGGCGGCCCACTGGGGCCGGCTCATGATGGAGTGGGCGCGCAGCCAAGGAGAGACAAAATAGGCTGGCTGGCAGATGAAGGTTTCGTCGCCCCCCCGGTGGACGAGGCGGCGGTCACCGACGTTCAGTTCGAGCTGAAGGGGCAGGGGCTGCCCCAGGACCACGGTCTGCTCCTTTACCGGGCCCTGCGCGAGCTCGCGCCCTGGATCGCCAACGAAGAGCTTTTGGCCATCCATCCCATCCAGGGCGCCGAGGTGGGGGGCGGACGGCTCATGCTCAACCGGCGGGCGAAACTCGTCATTCGGGTGCCGCGGGAGCGGGTGCAGGACATACTGGAGCTCAGCGGCCGTGACTTCCAGCTTGCCGGCGAGCCGTTTCGGATTGGTCCGGGCAAGGTGCGGCCGCTGACCCTGCACACGCCGCTCTACGCGCACCTGGTCACCACGGGCAGCGCCGACGAGAAGGCTTTCGCCGACGATATCATCCGCCTGCTGGACGAACTGAAGATCGATACCCGCTTCATCTGTGGCCGACGCCAGGCCCTGACCACGGAGCGGGGTGTCGAATACGGTTACAGCCTCATGCTGCACGGCCTGCCCATCGAGCATGCCATCCTGATCCAGCAGCAGGGGCTGGGCACCAACCGCAAGCTGGGCTGCGGGATCTTCATCCCGCACAAGTCCATTACCCCCGTTGCCTGAGGGCGGAAAGGATTGGAAACGCGCCGGCGGCTGCCGGCGCATTGATAAACCTGTGTCAGAAGGAGCTGATATATGGGCTATGTGATCGACGGCGTCGAGTACGAGTACGATGACGAAAAATTTCTGCTCGAGCCGATCATGACCGAGGAAGCCGCCAAGGTGATCGCCGCGGCGGAGGGCATCGAGCTCACGGACGAGCACTGGATGGTCATCGAGCATTTGCGCAACGAGTACCGGGAGAAGGGCCATACCCCCAATTTCCGCAACCTGGTCAAGGAAATGGATGAGCTGCAGCCGGGCATCGACTGGAAGAAGCGGCTCTATGAGCTCTTCCCCATGCAGCCCGCGCGGCAGGCGGTGCGCATTGCCGGCCTGCCCAAGCCGTTCGGCAAGGGTGGTTACTGAGCGCCTGGGCAACGCGCGAAAGGCCGGCGCGAGCCGGCCTTTTTGCCTTATGGAACAGGGATGACCTACACGACACTGATCAGCACCGAAGCGCTGGCCGAGCACCTCAACGACCCCGCCTGGGTGATCGTGGACTGCCGCTTCACCTTGAGCGATACCGAGGCCGGGCGGCGGGCCTATGCCGCCGGGCATCTGCCGGGGGCACGTTATGCCCACTTGGATGAGGACCTCTCCGGCCCCAGGGACGGACGCAATGGACGCCATCCCCTGCCGGACCCGGCGGTGTTCGCCCAGACCCTGGGACGCTGGGGCATAGACCGCGACAAGCAGGTGGTGGTCTATGACGACAGTTTCGGTTCCATGGCGGTACGTCTGTGGTGGATGCTGCGCTGGATGGGCCACGACGCAGTGGCCCTGCTGGACGGCGGCCTGCCCAAGTGGCAGCGGGAGCACAGGCCGCTGACCAGCGAGGTTCCAGTGGTGAGGCCCACCGTGTTCGTGCCCAGCCTGCGCGAGGACATGCGGGTGGACGCCCAGGCCGTGCTGGAGGCGAGTCGCACCGGTGGGCGGTTGATCCTGGACGCCCGGCCGGAGATGCGCTTCACCGGCGAGATGGAGCCCATCGACCCGGTGGCGGGTCACGTGCCGGGGGCGGTGAACGTGCCCTTCGACGATAACCTGGACCTGGGCGGCACTTTTCTCCCGCCCGGGGAATTGCGGGCCCACTACGAAGCCCTGCTGGCGGGGCGGCGACCGGATCAGGTAATCCTCATGTGCGGCTCCGGGGTCACCGCCTGCCACGATCTGCTGGCCATGGAGGTGGCGGGGCTTGGGGGCGCCAAGCTTTATCCCGGGTCCTGGAGCGAGTGGATCGCCGATCCCGCCCGACCCGTGGCGACAGGAGAGTAAGATGGCGATACGCATCAAGACCACCTGGTTCAAAAAGGACGCCGGCCGCGCCAATGACGAGACGGCGAGCGTGCTCGCCCTCAACATGTGGAAGCAGGCGTCCAAGGCCGTGGACGACATTTCCAAGGCCGATTACGACATCATCCATCTTGGGCGCGGTTTCGGCATCATCGCCGAAATGTGCGCCTTCATGCTGCACATCGCCGACCGCATGCTCTACGGTCGGGTGGACGAGGAGCGGCGCGCGGGCCTGATCGGCGCTACCGGTGCCAGGCTTGCCGACTACGTGGACCAGAACATCCGCGATCTGGCACCGGACGAAGAACACACCCGGGATTACGCGGCCGAGTTCCTGGATTTTCTCAACCGCCGCGGGGCGGATTACGCCACCTTCGATTTCCCGGCGGACGAACCCAATTTCGCGGTGAAGCGGTATCTCGCCAACATGATTCGCGAGCGCATGGAAAGCCACGACCAGACCTGGATCATCGACCAGGTGATCGAGTTCCAGGCGCCGGAGGCGATCGAAACCGTGAAGAAACTCATCAACGGCTTCTTCCCCAAGGCGGCGTGATGGCAGGACCCTTCGATCTCGACGACGAGGCGGCCTATCGGTCCTGGCGCGAAGCGAAGCTGGCGGCCTATCCCCGCTCCGTGGAGCAGCTGGTGGTGACGGTGGGCGACCCCCGGGCGCTCACACCGGCGGAGCACGCGGCCATCCTCGACCGCTGCCGGCGGGCCAACATGGCCATCTATGCCAGTCCCCGGGTGGAGGCCGACAAGTCCCTGCCGCGCCGGCTGGGGCAGCAGTTCGGGCTCACGCGCCTGGACCGCAACCTCCTGGCGGACGAGGACGCCATCAGCACCCTCACCGTGGCCGAGGAGCAGGAAGGCATGCGCGGTGACTACATTCCCTATACCAACCGCGCCATCCGCTGGCATACCGATGGCTACTACAACCCCCCCGAAAGCCGCATCTGCGGCATGATCCTGCATTGCGTGCAAAGTGCGCAGGCCGGCGGCGAGAACCGCCTGCTGGACCACGAGATCGCCTATATCCTGCTGCGCGACCGCAATCCCGATTTCGTGCGGGTACTGAGCGAGCCGGACGTGATGACCATTCCCGCGCGCATGGATGAATCCGGCGTGGCGCGCCCCGCCCAGACGGGTCCGGTGTTTTCCGTGCTGCCGGACAGCGGCGCGCTGCACATGCGCTACACGGCTCGCACGCGCAGCATCCA